>JBKJQC010000577.1:0-3377 GCA_046593995.1 Polyangiales bacterium | reverse complement strand
TGATCGTGATCGCCGAGATGCCGGGCATCTCGCCGCAGCTCCTCGGGTTCGCCGATCGCGTCGTTGCGCTCGGATGCTCCGCGGTGCTTCCCGATCTCTTCGGCACCGCCGGGCGCGATCCGTTGGTGGCGACGATCGCGAACAAGCTCCACGGCGCTGCGACCATGGCGCGCGCCTGCGTCAGCAAGGAGTTCACCGCCTTCGCGACCGGCCGCTCGTCGCCCGTGGTGTCGTTCCTCAAGCAACTCGCGCGGACCGAGCACGCGCGCTGCGGAGGCCCCGGGGTCGGTGTCGTCGGCATGTGCTTCACCGGCGGGTTCGGGCTCGCGATGGCGGTCGACCCGTGCGTGATCGCGCCGGTGCTGTCGCAGCCCTCGCTCCCGTTCGGACCGACGGCGAAGCAACGTCACAACATCGATCTCGCGCCCGAGGAGCTCGCGATCGTCGCCGATCGCTGCGCCCGCGAGGGCCTGCGCGTGATCGGCCTCCGCTTCCGCGGCGACCCCTTGGTTCCCGGCGATCGGTTCGCGTTCTTGCGTGAGCGGCTCGGCGACGCGTTCGTCGCGATCGAGCTCGAACAGGCCGACGGTCATCCGGCGGGGCCGCTCCCGAAGCGTCACTCCGTGCTCACTGCGGATCTGATCGACGAGCCCGGCGAGCCCACGCGCGCGGCGCTCGATCAGGTGCTCGAGCTGTTTCGCACGAAGCTGCTCACTCCTTCCGCTTGATGCGCCTCCGCCTCCGCGCCGCGAGCGCCCCGAGCGGCAAGACGGTCAGCGCCGACGATGCGGTCTCTCGCGTGGCACCCACCGCGCACCCCGAGCGACAGCCGGGCGGCGGAGGGACTCCGTAGAGCGGCTGCACTTGTCGCTCCCACTCGCGATCGCGCTCCGGATCGCGAAGCGGTTCGGCATCGAGCTCGCCGTCTGCCGCGTCGGTCTGCGCGTCTCGCATCGCATCGCCGTCCACCATGGCGTCGCCGGCATGGGCGACCGAGGGGAGCATCGCGAGGGCGAGCGCGGGCGCGGCCAAGAGCGCGCGCGCGACATGTGCCGAGCGACGCCGCGCGCTGCAGAACGGACAGCGCGCGGCGTCGCTCCGCACGTGTCGACGGCACGAGGGACAGGGCTCGAGGCTCACACCGCGAGCGTACCAAAGCACGCCGCGAACGTACGCGCGCAGGTCCCGGCGCAATCGCTTCTGATTCGGCGCAGGGGGCTCGAATCGTGCTAAGCGACACGAAACGATCGTCCTACTCGCAGGGCCTTCGCACCTTCGCGCGGACATTGCGCAAGGACGGCACGCTTGGGACACGCGAACGTGCGCGACGTGCGCGCCTCGACCGGAATCCAGGGCCTCGACGACGTGCTCGGCGGCGGCCTCCCGCCTCGCCGGCTGTACCTCGTCGAAGGTTCGCCAGGCGTCGGCAAGACCACGCTTGCCCTGAAGTTCCTGCTCGAAGGCGTCAAGGCCGGTGAACGCTGCCTCTACGTCACCTTGTCCGAGACGACGGAGGAGCTCGCGGCGGTCGCCGCGTCCCACGGCTGGTCGCTCGACGGGATCGTGGTGCACGAGCTTTCATCCGAGGATCAGGCCGCGGGCGACACGGTGAACACGCTGTTCCATCCGTCGGAGGTCGAGCTGGCAGAGACGACGCAGGCGGTGCTCCAACGCGTCGACGATGTGAAGCCACAGCGCGTCGTGTTCGACTCGCTCTCCGAGATGCGGCTCCTCGCACAGAGCGCGCTCCGCTATCGACGACAGATCCTCGCGCTCAAGCAGTACTTCGTCGGTCGCGAGTGCACCGTGCTCTTGATGGACGACCAGACGTCCGAGCACGGCGATCCGCAGCTCCAGAGCATCGTCCACGGCGTCATCGAGCTCGAGAGCGTCACTCCGCTCTACGGCTCTGACCGTCGCCGCCTCATCGTGCGCAAGCTCCGCGGTGTGGTGTTCCGCGGCGGCTATCACGACTACTCCATCGTGCGCGGGGGCCTCGAGGTGACGCCCAGGCTCGTCGCGGCGGAGCACCCCGTGAAGTTCGAGCAGGCGTCGATCTCAAGCGGGGTGAAGGAGCTCGATCAGCTGCTCGGCGGCGGCTTCGATCGCGGAAGCAGCGCCCTCTTCATGGGTCCTGCGGGGTGCGGCAAGAGCGCGCTCGCGGCGCACTACGTCTACGCCGCGGCCAAGCGCGGTGAGCCCGTCGCGATGTTCTGCTTCGACGAGCTGCCGCACACGCTCCTCGCGCGCTCGCGCGCTCTCGGCACGCCGCTCGACGAGTACGTCGCGAGCGGCCTCGTACACCTCCAGCAGGTCGATCCCGCCGAGCTGAGCCCCGGGCAGTTCGCGGCGGCGGTGCGGGGCTGCGTCGAACGCGGGATTCGCCTCGTGGTGATCGACAGCCTCAACGGCTATCTCCACGCGATGCCGGAGGCGCATTTCCTGACGGCGCAGCTGCACGAGCTGCTCGCGTACCTCGGCCAACAGGGCGTGCTGACGTTGATGGTCGTCGCGCAACACGGGCTCGTGGGCTCCGACATGTCGTCGCCGGTCGACGTCAGCTATCTCGCGGACAGTGTCCTCCTGTTCCGCTACTTCGAGTACGCCGGTGAGGTTCGCAAGGCGCTCTCCGTCGTGAAGCGCCGCACCGGGAACCACGAGCGCACGATCCGCGAGCTGCGCTTCGAGAACAAGCTGATCATCGGCGAGCCGCTGCATCGATTCCGCGGTGTGCTCACGGGCATCCCGACCGTGATCGAACCGGACGCGCCGGCCGGACTGCGATGACCGCGCGCGGCGAGCTCGATCAGCGCGTCCTCGTCTTCGCGCCGACCGGACGCGATGCGGCGCTCGCAGCGCAGGTCCTCGCGAAGAGCGGGATTCACTGCGAGACGTGCAGCTCGATCCGCGAGCTGATCTCCGGAATCGGCGTCGGCGCTGCGGCGGTCCTCGTCGCAGAAGAGGCGCTGATGAACGACGCGCGCGGTGAGCTGAGCACGCTGATCGCGACGCAGCCAGCGTGGTCGGATCTACCGATCCTCCTCATCGCCCACGCCTCGACCCCCGACCGGAAGGTCGCCTCGCTCGGCGACCTCGCCATCCTCGGTAACGTCACGGTCCTCGAGCGTCCGCTCCGCACCGTGGTCCTCGTGAGCGCCGTCGCGACGGCCCTCCGCGCGCGGAGGCGGCAGTACGAGCTCCGTGATCTGGTCGCGACCCTCGAGCGCGGCGTCCGCGATCGCGACATCTTCATCGCGACCCTCAGCCACGAGCTCCGGAACCCCCTCGGTGCGATCCGCAATGCGCTCGAGCTCGTGGACCGCGTGCGCTCCCCGCACGACGCAGGACCTCGCGCTCGCGCGTGTCGGCGTCGTGCG
>JBKJQC010000412.1:0-7929 GCA_046593995.1 Polyangiales bacterium | reverse complement strand
GTCATGAGCGCGGTACGCCTCGGGTTGCGCGAGAACCTCGCCCAGTTCTCGCTGCTGGTCGTGGTCAACGCGTTCGTCGGCGCGATGGTCGGCATGGAGCGTACGCTCCTGTCCCCGATCGCCGAGCAAGAGTTCCACCTCGCGGCGAAGACCGCGATCCTGTCCTTCATCGTCGTGTTCGGCGTCACGAAGGCCTTCACGAACTATCTCGCGGGGCGGCTCTCGGACCGTTTCGGCCGCAAGCAAGTGCTCGTTGCAGGGTGGCTCGTCGCCACGCCGGTGCCGTTCCTCCTGATGTGGGCGCCATCGTGGACGTGGGTCCTCGTCGCGAACGCGTTTCTCGGGGTGAGCCAGGGACTCACGTGGTCGACGACGGTCATCATGAAGATCGATCTCGCCGGCCCGAAGAAGCGCGGCCTCGCGATGGGTCTCAACGAGTTCGCTGGCTATTTCGCGGTCGCGGGCAGCGCTCTGGCGACGGGCTTCGTCGCGGCGCACTACGGCCTACGCCCGCAGCCGTTCTACCTCGGCGTCGTGTTCGTCGCGGTCGGCCTCGCGTTGTCTGCGCTAGTCGTCCGCGAGACGAGGGATCACGTCGCCGCCGAGTCGAAGCTCCACGGCGAGCTGCCGCCGGAGGGCGTCCCGACGCAGCGCGAGATCTTCTGGCGGACGTCGTTCCTCGACAGAGACCTCTCGAGCGTGAGCCAGGCCGGGCTCGTCAACAACCTCAACGACGGAATGGCGTGGGGCCTGTTCCCGCTGTTCTTCGCCGCCGCGCGCATGGATCTCGCGCAGATCGGAACGCTCGCCGCGATCTACCCCGCGACCTGGGGGCTCAGTCAGCTGTTCACCGGCGCATGGTCGGATCGCGTGGGCCGCAAGTGGCTCATCGCCGCCGGCATGTGGGTGCAGGCGGCGGGCATCGTGGTCGTCATCCTATCCGGGCGCTTTGCCGGTTTCGCGGCTGGCGCGGCGCTGCTCGGCGTCGGCACCGCGATGGTCTATCCGACGTTGCTCGCCGCCATCGGCGACGTCGCTCACCCGTCGTGGCGCGCATCGTCGGTCGGCGTGTATCGCCTGTGGCGCGATCTCGGGTACGCGGTCGGCGCGCTGCTCGCGGGCCTGGCCGCGGACGCGCTCGGACTCTCGTCGGCGATGTGGATCGTCGCCGCGCTCACCTTCGGCTCCGGCCTCGTCGTCGCGGTTCGCATGCGCGAGACGCTGAGCGGGAGTCCTCGGCGGATCGGCCTGATCCAGTCGTCGAGCGTCTTCGTGCCATGACCTGGAGCGCCGGCGCGTCCTACCATGCTCACGATGCACGCGACACCGAAGACCACGGGCGCAGCGAGCGCGTTGCTCCACACCGCGGCCGGGATCGCGCACGTGCAGCCGCATTGCGCGATGACGCCGGAGGCCGTCCTGCTCGCCCTGCTGTGTGATCCGGCGTTCACCGACCTCGACGCGGAGATGCCCGAGGAGTCGGAGCTAGAGCGCGCGATTCTCGCGTCGAACGAGCGAGGCGTGCGCGATGGTTGGTCGCGAGCGGCGTGGGACGCGTACATGCGAGGCTGGCAGCGCGCGTCGGAGCGGGCGCGGCGGCAGTCGATCGGCGAGCGCGTGCGTGCGACCTTCGCTGCGGTCGCAAGCAGCTTCGGCGTCCCCCCGATCGTGCTGTCGATGCCAGGGACGCTCTCGGTCGGCGACTTGATCCATGGGCTCGGCGGCTCGACGCCGTTGGTCGACGCCCTGCTCCGTCGTCGCGCCCTCGAGCCAGAGCCGTTCGACGGCGAGGCCGAGATGCCGGAGGTGGATCATCACGCGACCGTCGCCGACGACGCGATGGTAGACGTCATCGCCGTGAACGACGACGTCACGCCGATGGAGTTCGTGGTCACTGCGCTCCAGCGACACTTCGGCCTCGACGCGCTGCGCGCGACGTATTGCATGTATCGCGTCGACGCGTGCGGACGCGCGCGGGTCGCGAGGTGCGAACGTCGCCTCGCCGAGCAGAAGATCGACGCCGTGTACGAAGAGGCGCGGGCGTCGAGCTTCCCGCTCGCATTCGTCTACGGCCCGCGTTCCGCTGCCGACACGACGCTCGCACGTTGACCTCGTCTGCTCTGCGCGGGGGGCCGGCGGGGCGTGAACGCGCATAGCATGCGTCGATGATCGGCCGCGCGTTCGTCCTCGCCACGGTGTTGGTCGGCTGCAGAGCTCCGAGCCCGCCGCCCGTCGCGCCCGCCCCTGCCCCTCCCGTCGCGACGACCGAGCCCGCGTCTTCGTCGAGCGTCGCCGCAATTCCACCACCGCAGCCGGAGCCCGCTGCATCTCCGCCGAGCGCCGAGCCCACGCCACCCGGCGCCGAGCCCGCAGCCGCGAATGGACCTGGCGACAGCGTCGTCGCGAAGCTGCGACCTCGGTTCAAGAGTTGTTACGCCTTGGGTCTCGCGAAGGATCCGAGCATGACCGGGAACATGAAGGTCACGCTGATCGTCGACGCGCAAGGCAAGGTGACGTCCGCGAAGGTCGTCTGCTCGACGTTGCCCAAGCCGGTGACCGAGTGCCTGCGTGCGGTGTATCTGAGCGCGCAATTCGAGGGCGGACCCGCCACGTCGACAGTCGGCGGTCCCTGCTGACGCGAACGTCATCGAGCCTCGACGACGTCGACGCTATGGTGGATGGCATGCTGTTGCCCCATCACCGCGATCGCATCGACGCCCTTCGCACGCCGAGCGCCGAGGATCCCTGGCGCGCGCTCGTGAGCGGGTGCCTCGCGGCGTGGCCGTGCGGCGTCGAAGGAACGGACTACGGGCTCGGCACCGTACTCGGCAATCTGCTCACCCTGGAGACGCTGCGCGCGCTGCCGTTCTGCCCGGAGCAGCACGCGCTCGGCACGCCGCGGAGCATGCCGGACATCCACGGCGGCGACGGCGTCGACGTGCTCGAAGGGCGCGCGCGCGTGCTCGACGAGCACGGCGTGGACCTGACCGACGCGATGCTCGCGAGCTCCGCGCGCCATGCGCGACTTCGCCCTCGCACGGCGCGCGGAGCTCGCGATCCTCACCGACATGAGCGCTGCGTGCGGCAGTCAGGTGATCTCGCTCGGCTGCCGTCTCGTGCCCGTGCGTCGTTTTCAGAAGGGCGTGGGCGTGGCGACGGCGATGCTCCTCGAAGCGGGGATCCCCGTCGTCAGCCAGCGTGATTTCCAGACGCTCGGTCGACTGCGCCTTCGCCTCGATCCGACGTTCGTCCCGCGCGACGAGCTGCGTGATCACCACGAGCACCCGTGGACCGTCGAGCACCTCCCCGGCGAGCACCCGCGCGCCGCGAAGTCGTGACTTCGGTCAGGGGCACGCGGCCGCGGTCACGCAGATCGCGAACTGGTGTCCCGTCGGCCGGGGGCAGCAGCGCGAGCCCGGCACGTACGCCGCGCAGCTCGGGCATGGGCACGTCGCGCAACCGACCGCAGGCTCGTACGCGACGCACGCTCCGGCGACGCAGAGCTGGGTGTTCGTACACGCGCGCCCGCACATCCCGCAGTTGAGCGGATCCTTCTGCACGTCGACGCAGCCCCTGCCGCAGAGGAGCTTGCCACCCGCGCAGTTCTTCGCGCAGACGCCCGCGCTGCAGGTGTCGTTCGCGCCATTCGTGCAGGGACGATTGCAGCCGCCGCAGTGGATCGCGTCGGACTGCGTGTCGACGCACGTCGTGCCACAGCGCATCAGGCCCGGACGACACGCGCAGGCGGCATTCGCGCAATGCTCGCGCGCGCCGCACGCGGTCGTGCAGCTGCCGCACGCGGCAGAGTCGTCCATCGTCGCGGCGCATCGGTCGGTGCATGCCAGGCTGCCCGTCGCGCAGCCGCACGCGCTCGCGGCGCAGCCGGAGAATTTGGTCACACACTTCGCGTTGCAAGCGCTGCAGTGGAGCGGATCCGTCGCGAGGTCGACGCAGGTGCCGCCGCAGTCGACGAACCCCGCCTTGCACACGCACGCGCTCGCGACGCAATCGCCGCCCGCGCCGCACGACTTGCCGCATGCGCCACAGTGGCTCCCCGACGTGGTGGTGTCGACGCAGGTGCCGCCACACTCGGTGAGCGAGCCCGGACAGACGCACGCGCCGTTGGTGCACGTCGCCCCCATCGGGCAGGTCTTCCCGCACATGCCGCAGTGCGCGCCGTTCACCTTGGTGTCGACGCAGGAGCCGGCGCACGCGCTCAGCCCCGCGGGACACTGGCAGGTGCCACCCATGCACGGAACGCCCGTCGGACACGGATTGCCGCAGCGTCCGCAGTGCTCGGCGTTCGTGGTCACGTTCGCGCAGACGGTCCCGCAGCGGAGCTCGTTCGCACCGCACGTCACGTTGCTGTCGGACGCGGTGTCACCCGTGGTCGCGGTGTCACCCGTGGTCGCGGTGTCACTCGTAGCCGATGCGTCCGGCCCGAACGGCTCGGCGCCATCGAGCCCGGCGATCGCCTGACACCCGAGCAGAGACCATGCTGCGCAGACGAGGAAGAGCCTCATCGGAACTCCCCGCTCAGCGAGGCGCCGGCGAAGCCGAGACCGACCATCGGTGCGACGCGCGCGGACGGCGCGTCCTTGTGGGTCGGCGTCAGCAGGTACCAAGTCACGCCACCTGCGAGCACCACTGCGCCGACGCCGGTCACGATGTTCGACCAGCGCGCGGAGCTGCGTGCGTCCTCGAGCCCCCCGGGCTCGCACAGCTTGCCGTCGCCGCACGCGTCCTTCTTCCCGCTGATCGCGCCGTAGCCGACGACGAGACCGACGACGACCGTGACCGCGCCGACCCCCGCGACCACGAGCGGCGCAACACGCGCAGTTTGTTCCTTCTTCTCGACGGGGGGCGGAGGAGGCGGCGGCGGCGGCGCGGCCGACTTCGCGGCGAACTTCACCTCGACGGTCTTGCTCTCTTTCTCGGCCAGCGTGAGCTCGGTCTCGAACGGAGGAACGTCCTTCGCCTCCGCGCGGATCTTGTGCGCCCCCGGATCGATCTCGATCGGCGTGCCCCACGCGCCGGCGGGGAGCGGCTTGTCGTCGATCGTGACCGTCATCTCGGGATGATCGACCGGTACGACGATCGTCACGTGGGGGATCAGCGGCCCGAGCGTCTCGAGCTCCTTCGCGGCGAACTCCGCCCACACGTGGCGCTTGGGGTTCGGATCCTGCGGGGCCTTCTGCTGGAGCTCGCGGAAGTGGCGCGCCGCGCTCGCGTGACGCCCGAGACCGCGCTCGGTGTACGCGAGGTTGCGGAGCGCTCCGAGGCCCGCTGGGTAGATCTCGTACGCGCGCGCGAAGTGCTCGCGGGCCTCTTCACACGCTGCGGGTTTGGTGATCTTCGGCTGATCGCACTTCCCCTCCTCGAGCTTCTTCACGCCCTTCGCGAAGAGCTCGGTGGCGAGCGCCTTGTCGTCCTCGGGAGAGGCCCAGGCGAGACGCGGGAGGAGGAAGAGCGCAGCGACGAGGAGCGGACGTGCGTTCATGGCTCAGAGCTCGTGCTTGTTACCCCATCCCGAGCCGTCCGGTCCCTTGAATTTCCCGACCGGCTTCTTCGGCGCGGACGACGGCGCGCTCGGAATGGTCGTGGCGCTCGTCGTCGCGCTCGCCGTCGCACTCGCGATGGTGCTCGCGATGGTGCTCGCGACCGGGGGAGCGCTCGCTGCGGGCGACGCGACCGCGCTCGACGTCGGCGCTGGGCTCGCCGCCGAGGCCGGGACCGCAGTCGGCTCGGGCGACGAGCGTCCCATCATCACCACCACCACGAGGACGAGCAACGCGACGCCGCCGATCGCGAGCGGTACGGCGAAGCGATTTCGCTTCGGGGACGGCGGCGCCGCGGAGTGGACCTGCGTGCCGGTGCTGCTGCCATGCGACGCGCCGGTGTCCTCGAGCGGCACGTTCTGTGAGGGCCGCGCAGCCGCGACCCCGGTCGCCGTCACCCCGGCCACCGTCGCGAGGAAGTCGGCGAGGTCGCGCGCGCTCTGGAAGCGCTCGTCCGGATTCTTCGCGAGCCCGCGCGCCATCCACATGTCGAGCTCTACCGGGAGATCGCTCCACACGTGCGAGGGAGGCGCCGGCTCGTTCGACATGATGCGGAGCGCGATCTCGGGGACCGGTCCGGTCCCGAACGGGCCGCGGCCGACGACCATGCGGTAGACGATGGCTGCGACGGCCCACAGATCGGTGCGCGCATCGACCGTCTTGTCGCCAGTGATCTGCTCGGGGCTCATGTAGCTCGGCGTCCCGAGCACCTGCCCCTTCCCTGTGTCGTGCTCTTCGTCGGGCCCGACCTCGGTCACCTTGGCGACGCCGAAGTCGAGGAGCTTCACCTCGACCTCGTCGCCTTGCTCGGGGGTGCACAAGAAGACGTTCGCCGGCTTGAGGTCGCGATGCACGACGCCCGCCGAGTGCGCGACGTGGAGCGCGCGCGCGAGCTGCTGCACGATGCGGGTCGCGAGGGGGAGGGGAAGCCGCCGGTCGCGCTTCACGCGCGCCGAGAGCGACTCGCCGCGCAGCATCTCCATGACGAGATAGGGGACACGCTCGTCGGTGACGCCGTGATCGATGACCCGTGTGATGTGCCGCGACGCCTCGCCCAGGCGCGCGGCGAGCTTGGCCTCGCGCTCGAACCGGACGCGCGCCTCGTCCGACGCCATGACGGAGTTGAGGAGGAACTTGATCGCGACCTGATGACCGAGCGACGTGTGCGCGGCGCTCCACACGACGCCCATCGCGCCGACGCCGAGCTCTGCCTGCAGACGATACTTGCCCCCGATGACGACGCCCTCGACGAGCGTGCCCTCCCCCTTGGACGCAACTTCGGTAGCAAGCTCGGGCATGGCGTTCGCGCCTCTCGTGAGAAACGCATCGCGGCAGCGTACCCCATGGAGGACCCGCGCGCTTTGGGCGGCGGATCACAAGAAGCCCAAGCACGACAAGACGCCGTCTCGTTCTGATCGCTCACGAAGAACGCGCGGGACCGGGCACGGTGGCTCGGTCGCGCGTGTCGTTCGCGCTGATCGACGCGTCTCCCGCAGCGAGGGTCGGACGCCCCTGAGCATCGGAGTCGTCGATCAGGTGCGCGGCGCCCTCTGACGCGAGGGTGACGCACCCGATGTCGACCAGCCGCGACACGAGAGATGCCGCTTCCACCTCGCTCAAGCCGAGCTTGCTGCCGATCTCTGCGATGGTGCGCGTGCCGTCGACGTGGGCCAGCGCCGTCGCTTCGAGCGGGGCCGTCGGACGGCGATCTGCCAGCAGCGTTCGCACCGGGACGCCGCTCGGGTCGAGGTGCGTGTAGCCGATCGTCGCAAAGATCTTCTTCGGAGTCTTGTTCGGCGCGCGAGGGGGCACGCGAGATCGATGCGTCGGGAGCGCCGGCGTGGCAACGCTCCCGACGGAACCGATCAGTGTGCGACGAACCAGCGCACGATGCGCTCGGGAGCGATCGGGAGCCACTCGTGACCGGCGGCGGGATCGACGTCGAGCTCACTCTCGAATTTCTGCGCGACGAGCTTGTCGAAGTAGAGCTGCGCGGTCCACTGCGGCACCGTCGTGTCGAGCGCGCCGTGGAGGAAGAGCGTCGGCGGGTGATCCGAGGGGAGCATGCTCGGGATCGCGCATGCCGCGCCGAGGCACGTCGCGTAGCTCCCGGATTGGATCGCGAGCGCCTTGAACACGCCCGCGTAGCTCACGGCCATCCGGCTCGTCATGTACCCGCCGCTCGAGATCCCCGTCGCATAGAGGCGCTTGATGTCGGCCGGTCCGAAGCTCCCCTTCTGCAGCTCGGCGAGGATCGTCTGCATCACGACGTGATCCTGCGAGTCCGTCCAGTTCCCTCCGGTGTTCGTCTGCCACGCGAGACCGCCGGGCGCCGACGGCGCTATCACGGTGAACCCGCGCTCGAGGAGCC
>JBKJQC010001106.1:0-22712 GCA_046593995.1 Polyangiales bacterium | reverse complement strand
CCGAGCGCTCATGGTCTGGCACAACGACCCGCCGAAGCTGTCCGCGATCGGCTTCGACTATCCGCCCCTCGCGACGCTGCTCGTCGCGCCGCTCGCGCTCTCGTACGTGCTCTCTTGCACGGTCCACGGCTCGACGTTGCTCCGTCGCCCGGACGGCGCGACCGTTCACCCGAACGTGGTCCGCGTTCCGAACATGAACGGCGACGAGGAGCTCCTCGCGCTCCCCGCGGGAAGCCTCACCTCCGAGGCGAGCCTCGTGCGCCTCGACGAGCAAGCGTGCTTCGACGTGATCGTGCGCACGTGGCAAGGCGCGACCGCCAAGTGGACGACGCGGCTCCTCGCCGATGGAGAGGAGCTCGCGGCCTCACCGTGGGAGACGAAGGACTGCCGAGCAGGCTGCGTCCCGAAGGACGCGCAGGTCGCCGCGAAGCCGACGGACACGCACGAGAAGATCAAGGCCCGCGGCGGCCGCGTGTGTCTTGCGGTGTCGAGCGCGGCCCGCGAGGCGGGCTTGCTCGCCCTCCAGGTGGAACAAGGCGCGTACACGCTGTCGTTCGAGTGGCGGCTGTCGGATCACGCGCGCTGACGGCCGGTACCGCGACTGACGCGTCGCAGAGTCGAAGCGTCCACGTGAACGAAGAGGACAATCCCCGGCGAGGATTGACCGGCTGCGCGGCGGGCGTTGCGCTAGCATGAAGGCCGATGCGTTCCCTTCCGGAGAGCATGCGCTGGCTGTTCTGGGACATCGCCTTCGACAGCCTCGATGCGGAGCGCGACGCGAACGCGGTCCTCCCGCGCGTGCTCGAGTCGGGTCGCCTCGACGACGTGCGCACGCTGCTCGCCATCTATGGCCCCGAGCGGATTCACGCGTTCTTTCGTGACGTCGCGCACCCTTTGATCAGCGCTCGCACGCGCGCGTTCTGGCGCGCCTACTTTGCCGCGGAGAACGAGCCATGGGCGATGCCCCCTTCCTTTCGGACGAACAACGCCGCGCCCTGGACCGACTAGGCAAGCTGCCAATTCTCGAGGCGTTCTACCTCGCAGGTGGCACCGGGCTCGGCCTTCACCTCGCGCATCGTCGCTCCGCCGACCTCGACTTCTTCAGTCGGACGCCCGAGGCAGACTTCGAGGCGATCAAGACGGCCGTCGAGGGCTCGTTCGCTCGTGTCGAAGTCCGTGCCGAGACCGACGCGGCGCTTCACCTCTTGTGCGACGGGCTCCCGATCGACTTCGTGCGCTACCGCTATGCACTGCTGGAGCCGCCGGTGGAGATGTTCGGCGTGAGGCTCGCCGGGCTTCGCGATCTCGCCGTCATGAAGCTTTCGGCAATCTCGAGGCGTGGTCTGCGGAGAGACTTCTGGGATCTCTTCGAGGTCCTACGCACCCGTCTCACGCTTCGCGAGTGCGGTGAGGCCTACGTGCAACGTTTCGGCGTTCGCGAGGCCGACCTCTATCACGTGCTCCGCGCGCTGACGTACTTCGAGGACGCGGAGAAAGACCCCGTCTTTCCGCCCGGCCTCGATGAACGGACCTGGAGCGACATCAAGAGCTTCTTCTGCAGCGAGGCTCCCAGGCTGGTGACTCGCTAGTGTTGACACTAGCGACACGAAAGCGCGTTCCGGCCCCGCCTGCTCCCAGCACGCGGAGAGCCCCGAAAAAGAAACCCTGCACGCGGGGCACGGGGCCTGTGTGTCTACCCGGTGAACCGCCGCAACGAAGATGACGAGCCCGTCCTGGACCAGAGCGAGCGCGACGAACGACGCATCCCGAGCGCGATCGATCGCGACGTGTCACCAACTACTGCGCGTCGACGCCGCCGTCTTTCGGCGTCGTGAGACAGGTGCTCAGCGCGGTCTGCGCACTCGCGCAGGCGTCGGCGACCGCACCGTCCGTCGCGCATCTCCAGCTGGTCGCCGTCTCCTGGCAGCGCAGCAAGGCGGCTCCTTCGGCACCGCACCCGGCGCTCACGTAGCGGTCCCGGCTGAACGTGCAGCCCAAACCGCAGTCGGTGTTTTGATCGCCCGGGCAGTTCTGCGCGGCGACGGATCGGCAGATCGCGTTGCACTGCGCGTCGACGCCTGCGTCGCTCCCCCCGCCCAGGAAGCACTTGACGAGCGCCTGCACCTGCGCGTTGCACGCCGGCGCCTCGGGGTTCCCCTTCGCGTCACAGGTGAACGTGGCCGCCTTCGCGCAGGACATGTACGCGTTCATCTCGGCCGGGCACGTGGGCGGCGTCTTCGCGCACTCCTCCTCGCATCCCGGCTTGGTGGCTGGGCACTTGGGTTCGGCGATGCGCGCGCACACCGTTTTGCAGTCGGCAGCGCCGCTGCTCGCGGAATTCGTGGAAGTGCACGACAGCGTCGCGCCGAGCAGAACGGCGAACACGATGCGCGAGATGAGCGTCGACATCGCCGCAGGCTACGGAAAGCGTGGGGCTCGAGCAACGAACCGCGATCGCCGAGCGACCGCTCGCGACTGTCCGCGCTTCGTCGACGGCGCGCCGTTCGCTCGAGATCTCGGCGTCCGCGAGGCCGAGCAGGGCTTCATCGGCACCCGCTCGAAGGAGGAAGGGTCTCGTTGCAGGGCACCACCGCGGTCGTCGGCGCGTACGGCCATAGCTCGATCTGCGAAGTTCACGCCGGACGTTCTGCGGGAACTCCACATCAGGGCGCAAACGGAGGGGCGTCTCTCGTGAGAGACGCCTCTTCGCTGTCGCCCGCGATTTCCGCCGCCCGCGCGCGTCGACCTGGACTTCGCGGGGTGCGTCTATGTCAACTCGACCCACGGCGCCCGCCGATTACGCTTGGAATTCCTACCCCTCGCGTGCTCGGCGTCGCTTGCATGGCCTGCGTGTACCATACGTGAATGTCTGTCGAATGGGTCCATCGGAAGACGCGGGCCTGGAACGCCGTTGGCAGCGGCTCGCTTCGGATTCCTTGGTTGGCACTCGCGCTGGCCGCACTCGGGTGCGGCGGCACCACCATCGCTTCATCGCAGACGGGGTGCACACCAGGACAAAGCGTCCCTTGTGGGTGCGCGAGCGGGGGGGTTGGCGCGCAAGTTTGTCGTCCCGACGGCACGTTCGATCGGTGCGTGTGCCTCGTCGACGAAGATGCCGCCGCCGATGCGCCGCTGACCACGCGCGATGCGATGCCATCGTCCGATGGGACGGCCGGCGAGACGCAGGCGACACCCGATGGAACGCCGGTCGTGACGGCGGATGGCGCGCCGGAGGTGACGGTCGACGTCTCGTCGGGCAGCGACACGCCGGGGGTCGACGACACGCGCGCCGACGCGCGCGCCGACGTGGTCGACGACGCGCGCGCCGACGCGCAAACGGACTCTGCGGGTCTCACCGATGCCGCAGACGCGTCGGACACGCACGACAGCATGGTCGTCGACACCGGCAGCTGCGCACCGCTCGAGCCGTCCACGTGCACGTCGACGGGAAGCTCCGGAAACATCGCGGGCGACAACGGCGGATTGTTCGCGACGCAGGGGTGGGACAACGCCCGTTTCCGTGTGGAGATCGTCGAGACGAATCAGGGCCCTGGGCAGCAGATGAAGCTGAAGTTCGTGTTGAAATCGAGCCACCCGAACGACTACGACCTTTTCATCTACTTCGGCCCGCAGAAATTCGAGGGAGGAGGGGTCCAGTGCACGATACCGACGTATTCGTCCACGAACACCGACCCCGACGTGATCCACGCGACATGGGGCGACACCGTGAACCCGCCGGACGCGGACAACGGTCGGAGCATCATCGTGGAAGTTCGTTCGTCGACGGGCGTCTGCGGCTCCGGCATCAGCGGCTGGTCGCTCGAGATGTGGGGCAATCAGTGACGGCCTCGACTGACTGCTCGAGTCAGAGCGGCGGCTCGCGGTCGCGGCTCGCTGCCGCGCTCCTTGCAGGAGAACGCGACGACGCGATCGTGGCCACAGTCGTCGCAGCGCAGACGGAGGAACCCGTGCTCCGGGATTCCGCAGCGCAGGTAGTGCTCGAACGCCCGGACGACGTACCGCGGTAGCGAGCGGACGTAGTGCTCTTCGGCGTGACGGACGAACGCGGGCAGGTGCTCGCGCACGAGCGCGTGCAGCACCGTCTGTTCGGGGTGACGGCGCTGGTGGGGGCTACGTCGGAAGGCTGTCGAGCACGCGGTCACGCTCGCGCGTCATCGCGAAAACCGTGCGCACGGTCTGCAAGGGTGGCGACTCGCAGAATCCTCGGTGATCTCGCCGAAGCGCGCGCGGAACGGAGCGGCGGATGCGGCCCGTTCGCCGGCGGCGCGGGCGGGGCCGCCGGATCCGCCGGATCTGGACCGCACGAGTTGCCGGGAACTCGAGCGCTGTCTCTCTCGACGTAGCCGGCACGCCGCTCGTGGCTCGGCAGACCTCCTCCTTGCACCGACGGCGCCGAGGCACCGCAGGCAGGCCAGCCTGCTGGTGGACTCGTCGAACGCCGCGTGGCGGTCGAGCGGTTCGACGCGAACTCCGGCGAGGATCACCTCCGTGTGCTGACCGTTTGAGAGGGTCTCCATCCGGTGACGGGTCGGCTACCCTCGCGCCCGCCCATGCCCAAGAAGGTCGGAATCCTCGTCGGTCGCGAACGCAGCTTTCCTGATGCGTTGATCGCGGAGGTCGCGAAGCGGGACGAAGGTGTCGTCGCCTCGTACGCGGAGCTCGACGTCACGCGTGTCGACGCGCCGCCGGACTACGACGTGCTCGTCGATCGCATCAGCCACGACATCGCGTGCTATCAGCCGATGCTCAAGCTCGCGGCGCTCGCGGGCACCCGCATGGTGAACAATCCCTTCTGGCGCATCGCGGACGACAAGGCGTTCGGCACCGCGCTCGCCGCCAAGCTCGGCGTGCCGGTGCCGAAGACGTACGTGCTCCCTTCGAAGGAATACGGTCCCGACGTCAGCGAACAGAGCCTGCGAAACCTGAAGTACCCGCTCGACTGGAACGGCCTCGTCGAGACGCTCGGCCTCCCGATCTTCATCAAACCGCACTGGGGCGGAGGGTTCCGCGACGTCCATCGCGTGACCTCCAAGGACGATCTCCTCCGCGTCTACGACAAGACCGGGAAGCTCACGATGATCGCGCAGGAGGCGATCGAGTGGACCCAGTACGTGCGCTGCATCGTCATCGGCAAGACCGAGGTGCTGGCGCTGCCGTGGGATCCGCGGCTCTCGCACTTCGAGCGCTACGGCGGCGCGCGATCGTCGATGCCTCCGCTCGAGCCCACGATGATCGAGACCATCGTGAAGCACGCGCGCACGCTGTGCGTGGCGCTCGGATACGACATGAACACGGTCGAATTCGCGGTGCGCGACGGCGTGCCCTACGCGATCGACTTCATGAACTCCGCCCCGGACTTCGACATCTCGTCGCTCGGCGAGGAGTCGTTCGCGTGGACGGTCTCGAAGATGAGCGACCTCGTGATCCGGCTCGCGAAGGAGCCGGCCACGAAGGACAAGCTGCGCTGGGACGAGTTCCTGTGAGCTCTCAGAGCTGACCGAGGAGACGGACGAGCATTCACTCGCGGCCGGAGCTTCGGGAACGCCTAGGATTCGGCGGTGCGCGCGCCGGCCGGTACCGCGAGCTCTCTGCCGATCGTCGCGGTGTCCGTCGCCGCGGCGTGGGCGCTGGTCGCCGGGTTCGTGCCCGTCGACCGCGTCGATCTGCTGATCGCCCTCGGACCAGGGGTGGTCGTCCCTCTCGGCCTCCTCCACGGAGACGACCCCGACGCCCGCGGAGAGAGCCGCAAGACCCACGTCGTCGCGTGCTGGTGTGTGACCATCGGGGGGCCGCTCGGCAGCGCAGCGTTCTTGCTCGGACGGGGCACGGTCCCGACGGTGCTCGCAGCGGCGTGGCTCCTCGCGACGATCGCAGTGGCGGTGGACGGGGCACGGCGGCTCGCGCGACGCGGTGTGCGACCGCTCGAAGAGCTCGCGCACGATCTCGGGTGCCTCTACCTACCGGTCGGCGCGATCTGGTCGATCGCGTCGCGCGCGGGAACGCCGCTCCTCGGCTTCCACGAGCCGATCGTCACGTTCACGGCCGCGCATTTCCACTTCGCCGGCTTCGCGGCCCCGGTCGTCGTCGGAGCGCTCGGCCGCGCGCTCCGACTCCGACGGGCCCCCGGCGACGTGCATGCGATCGCGTCGTCCGGGACGCGTCGTCGCTATGTCCTCGGGGCGACGGTGGTGATCGTGGCGATCCCGCTCGTGGCCGCGGGAATCCAGCTATCGCGCGCGCTCGAGCTCCTGTCCGCGATCGTGCTCGGTCTCGGCATGCTCGTCGTGGCGTCGCTCCTCGTGCAACACGGCGCATCATGCGTACGACACGGAGTCGCGGATGACGCGTCACCGCTGCGCGTGCGGATCGCGGGCCTCTCGTTGCTCGTCGCCGGAGCTTCGCTCGTGCTCTCGATGGCGCTGGCCGTCACGTTCGCCGTCACCTCGTCGGCGGGGATCGGCGCCCGCGCTCCGTTCATCCCGCTCGCGACGATGGCGGCGCTGCACGGCGCGGCGAACGCGATCGGGTTCTCGGTCGCCGCGAGCGTCGCCTTCGCCCTCCTGCGCCCGCGTCGTCGGTACGGACCGCTCGACGGTACCTGGCCGCGGATCCTCGCGCGCGGCTTCGTCGGCCCCGATCTCTTCGACCGCATCGGGGCCATCGATGCGACGCGAACGGTGCACGGTCAGCTCGACGAGCTCGCGGTGTTCGCGCACGATGGGTTCCATCCGGAGGCGGTCGCGCCTGCGATCATCGACTTCTACGAGCGCACGGGCGAGTGGGAGATGGACGTGATCCCGCATTGGCCGCGCGTTCTCCTGCCCGGCGCGCGGCTCTTCGCGCGCGTCGCGCGGCGGTTCTTCGGGCAGCTCGAGCTCCCGGTCGAGCGCGCGGATCTTCCGGCGGGAGAGCGGGTCGACACGCGGGTGTTCGCGCTGCGTACCGAGGTCGACGGACGCGTTGACGCGCGCGGGTACGTGCGGACCATCGGCTCACGCGCGCTCCTCGTCGCCGCGTACGCCACGCATCGCGCGCACGCACGAACGCTACTCGTCGCCACGTTCCCGCTGCCGCGCTGCACGCTCGTGGGCGCTCTGCGGATGGACGACGCCCCGGGCGGGGGTCTCGTGGTGTCGAGCCATCCGCGGCTCGGCGAGGGCCCCGGCGACGAAGGGCTGTTCCTCCTCACGCCGCTCGGCCCCTTGCGTCTGCCGATCGACGAGACGATCCACGTGGAGCCGGAGGGGAATGCGGCGCGCGCGACGCACGAGACCCGCCTGCTCGGGATCCGGCTGTTCACGTTCGAGTACTTGCTGCGTCGCCGCGATCGCCCATGATCGCGCAGGCACCATGAAGCGAACGTTCGGCGTGCTCGTCGTGCTCGTCGTGTTCACGCTGACCGCGTGTCGGCGCGAGGCCCCGCCCGCGGCGCCGAAGATGAACGATCCGCGGCTGATGGAGGTCGCGGAGAGCTGCGCGAAGGGGAAGTACGGCGGCCTCGGGCTCGGTGGGTGTCCGCTCGTCCTCGGCACCGCGGTGATGGACGACGTCGTGCGCCCGAACGGCGAGAAGATCACCGTGGTCACGTTCGACGAAGAGCGCTGCGGCAAGCCGCGCTACGAGCGTGGGCTCGTGCTCGAAATCGACGCTGGGGGGACCTGCACCGGGCCACCCGAGAAGAGCGAATAGGGTCACCGCGTCGCGCGCGTGCCGCTGCCGCGGTACGCTCTCGGACATGCGACCGTGGCCGCTCGCGATCGCGCTCTCGGTGTGCAGCTGCGCGCTGCGCACCGAGGGAACGGCAATCGACGAGGCCCCCGGCGTCGAGGTCGGAGCCGAGGACTCCTCGTCCGATTCGACGATCGCACCGGGCGAGGACGTCGGCGCGGAGACCGTCCCCGAGGACTTCGGGACCGACGCGGCGGTCGACTCGACGATCGCGACCGAGGCCGGCATCGACGCGAGCGCCGACACGACCGACGACGCGCGCGACAGCGCGACCGACACGCGCGACGCCGCACCGGATGCAGCGCCGTGCGTCCCCGTCCCGACGACGAAGCTCTGCACCGAGATCGAGCACCTCGAGTCGCTCGCGACCGCGCAGGTGCTCGACGGCACCCCCGACGAGTTCTGCGGTGCGAGCTACTACGAGTTCGACAACAGCTCCGGCGAATCGACCGATCCGAGCCCGGTGCCGATCGAAGCGAAGACGATCGTGAAGACGCGCGTCGCGTGGAGCACGTTCGGCCTCCACCTCCATCTGGCCGTCGCGGACCCGATGCTGTGGACGCACGCCGACCCGCAGTACATCTGGCAGGGGGACAGCGTCGAGCTGTACGTCGCGGGATTCGCGACGCTCACCGGCAGGTTCGACGCGACGAACGACGTCGGCGCGATGCAGGTCGTGCTCACGCCGGTCGCGAACGCATTGCCGGCGCGCGCCGAGATCTTCTTCGCGGGAGCGCGACAGGGCTCGCTGCCGACCGAACAGTGGAAGATCCGCAATGTCGCGACCGGCTACGAGGTCGAGGTGCGGATCCCGTGGGCGTTCATCGGCGGGACGGCGATCGCGGCAGGCAAGTCGATCGGCTTCACGATGGCGGTGAACCAGAAGTGGAACACCACCATCCGGCACACCTTCTCGCTGTGGAAGCAGAAGGTGATCAATTCTTCGCCGTGCCCGGGTGGCGTCGGCAACGCTTACTGCGACGACCGCACGTGGTGTACGCCGAAGCTACTTTGAGCGGCGCACGTCGCGCAGCGCGGTTCGGTCAGAACGAAGCCGCGATCCCGAGCTCGAGGCCCGAGCCGGTCGGCGCGATCCACGGCGCGACCGAGACCTGCGTCTTCTTCGGCACGCGCCCTTGGGAGTACGCCTCCCAGGCCTCGGTCGCGACGGTCGGCTGGGTGAAGATCCGGGTCGAGCCGACGATCGACCCGACGACCATGCCGAGGATCACGGTCGACCAACGCTTCGACATCAAGCCGGAGCCGATGCCGACGGCGACGTTGAACCCGAGACCGAGGGCGTGCATGCCGACGCTGCGACCGCGGCGCTCGCCCTTCGCGTCGTTCGCGAGGCGCGTCTCTTCTTCGGCGAGCCGCTCGCAGAGCGGGCGCTCGTCTTGCTCTACCCCCTGCGCCCGCGCGCGGCCGAACGCGTCGTGGTGCCGCTCCGCGGGGAGCATGAACACGTAGCCGAAGATCAGCCCGACGCTGGATTTGAGCGCCCCCGCCGTGAGATCGATCCGCGTGGCCTCGTCCGTCGTCGCCTTTGCGAGCCCGATCTGAGCGCCCGCCGCGACCTGGAACGTGGCCCGCCAGAAAGAGCCCCACAGCGCCGCCTTCTCGCCCGCGCGGCGCGTCGCATCGGAGACGAAGGCCAGCCGCTCCTCGGGATCGACGCGGGACAACGTTTCGCTCGCGCCTTCGGGCGCAGGGCACGTCCCCTCGGGGGCTGCGGAGGCGTGAGAGGGGAGCGCGACGAGAATCGCGCCGAGGACGGCGGACTCGACGATCGGAGGGAGCGAACGCACCGGGCGAGCATGCTCTCACGTGCTACGCTCCCGTGTCCGCGTCTTCGTCCTGCCCGCCAATCCGAGGGCGGAATCGGACCGGACCGCTCCGTCGGAGGATCCACCGCGCATGGCCCGTCTTCTCTCTTCCCTTCTCGCTCTGTCC
Organism: Polyangiales bacterium; assembly: GCA_046593995.1. Taxonomy (GTDB): domain Bacteria; phylum Myxococcota_A; class Polyangia; order Polyangiales; family JADJMO01; genus JALHOE01. The sequence goes on along the minus strand of JBKJQC010001106.1, from coordinate 13,010 downwards.
GCGATCGTGATGGCCGCGAAGACCGCGTCGGCCGATCCGGTGAAGCTCAAGGTCGGCACCGCCGCCGCGCCCGACTCGCCCTGGGGTCAGGTCTTCAAGACCTGGAAGAAAGCGGTCGAACAGAAGACGAACAACGCCGTCTCGTTCGACTTCTACTTCAACTCGACCCAGGGCACCGAGGCGACGATGGTCGACAAGATGAAGGCCGGTCAGCTCGACGGCGGCGCCTTCACCTCGACCGGGCTCTCCAAGTTCGACAAACGCATGCTCGTCATGCAGCTCCCTGGCGTGATCCGCTCGTGGCAGACGCTCGACGCGGTGCGCGCCACGATGGAGCCGGACTTCAACGCGTTCCTCGCGAAGCAGAACGTCACGGTCGCGAACTGGGGCGACATCGGCCCGGCGCACTTCCTGAGCAAGGGCTTCGCGGTGAAGGGTCCCGACGACCTCAAGGGGAAGAACCCGTGGGTCTACGCCGGCGATCCCACGCTCAAGATGGTCTACGACAAGGTCGGCGGCGTGAACGCGTTCCCCGCCGAGCTCATGTCCGTCCTCCCGTCGATCGACACCGGGAAGATCAACTGCCTCTCGGTCCCCGCGCTCGCCGCAGAGATGCTGCAGTGGAGCTCGAAGTTCGACTACGGCGTCGACGCGATCAACGGCATCGCGGTCGGTGCGGTCGTCCTCTCGAACGACTCGCTCGCGAAGCTCCCTGGCGACGGCAAGGCCGCCGTGCTCGACACGGCGAAGGCGATGGGCACCTCGGCCTCCGGTCTGAAGCAGCGCCTCCGCAACGAGGACGCGGCCGCATGGAACCGCTTCAAGGCTCGCACCGGCGTGACGATCTTCGTGCCTTCCGACGCCGAGAAGGAGAAGTGGCGCCCCATCTTCAAGGCTGCGATCGACTCGCTCAAGGCCGGTACGTTCGACCCGGTCCTCGTCGACAAGGTCGTCGCCACCGCGAAGGCGAACGGCGGCGGCTGACATGAGCGACGAGGAGGCCGTCCTCGCAGCGAACCAGCGCTTCTACGACGCCTTTGCCAAGAAGGACGCGGAGGCGATGGACGCGCTATGGGCGAAGACGCTCCCCGTCGCGTGCATCCACCCGGGTTGGAGCGTGCTCCGCGGTCGCGCGAGGGTGCTCGCGAGCTGGCGCGGCATCCTCGGCAACGACGCCGCTCCGCAGATCCGCTGCGAGTCGCCCAGCGCGCACCTGCTCGGCGAGGCCGCCTTCGTGATCTGCTACGAGCTCGTGCGCGCGCCCGATGGTGACCACGCGCGCCTCCTCGCGACGAACGTGTTCGCGCGCGAGGACGGCGAGTGGCGGATGGTGCACCACCAAGCGGGACCGGCGCCCGGCAATGACGAGCGCGACTCCGAGCCGCCCAAGCCTCCGAGCGCGCTCAACTAGATCACCGATCGCATCCCTCGAAATCGGCGTGCGTGATCAATTGAACACGGAGGCACGGAGGCACGGAGGTCCGTGAAGTGCTGCCGCACGCTCGCTCCGAGGTCTTCGCCGCCCTCGCTCACTTCGCCGTCATCGCGCCACCAGAAAAAACAGGGAGTCGGGGAGTCGGGGAGCCGTGAGCGATCTCCGAGCGGTCTGCCGATCGTGCCTGATGCGCGGCGGCTGCGGTGGCGGCGACCACGTGATCGCATGCGCGCGGCAGCACTGATGTTCCTCCCCGTCTCCTGTTTTTTTCTCGGGTCGACGACCTGATCGCATCGACGAGCGACGAGGGGGCGCGGCCGCGACCGGCAGACGCTCGAACCTCCGTGTCTCCGCGCCTCCGTGTTCAATCCACTCGGCTAGGCTCACGCTCGGCCGTCCAGCTCACAGGTGAGCAGCGTCGCGCCAGAGCCGCTCTTCGATCGCGCGGAACGCCACGATCTGCTCCTCGCGCTCGACGGCCACGCGGATGTGCACGTCGCTGTTGCTCAGCGTGATGACCGCGACGCCGTCCTTCGGATCGAAGTACATCGTGGTGGAGACGCCGATCGCTCCGCCGGAATGGCCGACGACGCGTCGCCCCTCGATCGCGCGCCACTGCCAGAGGTGCGCTTGGTCTGGATCGGCCTGCGGATACGGGACGCGCATCGACTCGTCGTAGGTCGCGTCGCTGATCAGGCGACCGCCGGCGAAGACGCTCTTCTTCGCCATCGCGATCATGAACTTCGCGAGGTCGGGCGCGGTCGAGCGGAGCGTCGCTGCCGGGTAGAAGGGCGCGCCCCAGTGCTCCTGCCGCTGATCGCCGGTAGACCGGTAGACGTACGGCCACGCGATGCGCGTCGCATCGAGGTCGGCGAGGCGGAAGGACGAGTCCTTCATCCCGAGCGGCACGAGGATCCGCTCCTTCGCTTGCTCCGCGAAGCTCTTCTCGCCGACGCGCTCGGCGATCCACCCCGCGAGCGCGGCGCCCACCTGCGAGTAGCTGTTCTTCGCACCCGGCGCGTACTCGAGCGCGAAGTTGGTGCCGTCCGCCCAGTACTTCCCGGTCGGTAGGAGGAAGTCGCGGAAGAACTCCTCGAGCGACACCGGCGAGTCACCTGGTCCGATCAACGTGAAGAGGCGGATGTAGCTCTCCCGGATCGTCGACGTGTGCGCGAGGAGCATGCGCACAGTGATCGGCACGTCGGGATATTTCGGATTGCGGATCGCGAACGGGAGATGGATGTTGATGTCGTCGTCGAGCTTCACCTTCCCCTGCTCGACGAGCTGCATCAGCGTGACCGAGCAGAACGGCTTCGACACCGACGCCACGAGGAAGATGGTGTCGACCGAGACCTTGGTCTTCTTCTCGATGTCGGCGTACCCCCACGCGCCCGTGAAGACGACCTTCCCGTGCTTCACGACCGCGGCGCTCACGCCGGGGACGCGCGCGGCGTCGAGCTGCTTGGGGACGAAGACGTCGAGCGGCTCGTCGACCGCCGCCTCGGCGCCCGCGTCGGACGGTGTCGGCGCAGACTCCGGCGACGAGCTGCACCCGACGAAGAGCGCAACAAGGAGGGTGACGCGTCTCACGCTGTCATGATGGACCCGAGGGGCAGCTTACGCTACGGCGTGCGCGCGTCGATCGAGTCGACGGCGTGCACCGGCGCCGCGTCTCCCGCCATCAGGTGCGCGATCGCACCCAGCACCAAGCGGTGCTTCTGCAACGTGCTCTTCCCCTCGAACGCCGCGGACGTGACGGCGATGCGATAGTGCCCACCGCCGCCTTCGACGGCGACGACGGCGCCAGGAATGGCTTTCTCGAGGGTGTCACGGACGGTCGCGCAGATCTCGGCGGACATGACCGCTGTCGTAGCACGGGCCGCAGAGCACGGGAGCGGGTAACGCGGGTAACCTTGGGACGTGCCTGAGCCCCGACCCGAAATCGTCGCCGCCACCGCCGTCCATCCGCTCCCCGACGGCGAGGTGCGGCTGCTCGGCGCCGTCCGATCCGTCACCGGCGCGATGACGCGCGTGGACACCGGCGGCACGCGCCTGCTCGTCGACTGCGGCGTGGTGCAGGGGCGCGAGTCACGCGACTGGACGTTCCCGGAGGCCGCGCACGACGCCGACGCGCTGATCCTCACGCACGGTCACCTCGATCACGTCGGCAACCTCCCGGTGCTCCTCGACCGTGGTTGGGACAAGCCGATCTACGCGACCGCGCCGACGCTCGAGATCACGGCGATCTCGCTCGAGGACTCGCTCGACATGAGCGGCGCCTCCCCTGCCGACGTGAAGCGCCTGCTCGACCAGTTCCGCAGGCTCGCGAAGCCGACGCCGTACGATCGCGACGTCGATGCGGCGCGCGGGGTGACGCTCGCATTCCGCGAGGCGGGTCACATCCTCGGCTCGTCGAGCGTCGAGATCGTCTCGTCGGCGAGCCGCGTCGTCGTCTCGGGCGATCTCGGGCGCCCGAACAGCCCCATCCTGCGCGATGCGAACGAGCGCTGGCGCGACGAGCGCCCGGTGGACGTCGTGGTGATGGAGTCGACCTACGGCTCACGCAGTCACCAGCGAAGCCACGCGCAGGTCGCCGAAGATCTGCTCGTGGTCTTGAAGGAGACGATCGCGTCGAAGGGCAAGGTCTTCATCCCGGCCTTCGCCATCGGTCGCACGCAGGTCTTGCTCTGGCTCCTCGACTCGCTCGTCGAAGCCGGGCGGATCCCCGAGGTGCCCGTCGCGATCGACACGCCGATGGGGCTCGCGATCACGGCGACCTACAAGAAGTTCCGTCGCCTCTACGACAAGGAGTCGCTCGACAAGCTGGCTCGCGGCGACGATCCGCTGGACTTCGCCGAGCTGTTCGCCGTACGCCGCGGCCACGATTCGGCGCGGCTGCGCGATACGCCGGGGCCGATGGTGATCATCGCGGGCTCCGGGATGGTGACCGGCGGGCGCATCATCCGCCACCTCGTCGAAGGCCTCCCCGAGCCGGAGAACACGATCCTCTTCGTCGGCCATCAGGCGGAGGGCACGCCCGGTCGCCGGATCCAGGAGGCCGCCGAGCGCGAAGGCGAGGTCCATCTCGCCGGTGCGAGGGTGCGCGTGCGCGCGCGGATCCGTACCCTGCGCGGCCTCTCCGCGCACGCCGATCGCGACGAGCTCCTCGCGTGGCTCTCGCACGTGCCGAACGTCCGCCGCGTAGCTCTCCATCACGGCGATCTCGAGGCACAGCACGCGCTCGTGGACTACGCGCGCACGCACGGCGCCACTCGCGCCTGAAGCCGAGGTATTGCGGAGGTTCCGACAGCGGCTCATCGGTCTCGGACTTATTGAGGAACCAGAGGGTCTGCCGGACGACGCGACGACGTCGATGACACCATGGCCGCCAAGACGTTGATGTGCGCGCGCGGCAGCACAGTCCTTCGACCTCCCTCTGAACTCCCCGTCTCCCTGTTGGTCCATCGTGGAGGCGAGCGAAAGACTCACGACCTCTCAGTCGTCGTCCTGGATCGTCCCGAGTCCCTCGCCGTCGAGGATCGTCGCCCCCACGGGCGTCTGCAAGATGACCTTGAAGGTCTCGTTGGCCTCGCCCAAGAAGTCTCCACGCACGGTGACCGTCACGGTCTTCGTCGTCTCGCCAGCGGCGAAGGTGACGGTGCCGCTCGCGGTCCGGTAGTCCCCCAAGAACGAGGTGTCGGCGCCAGTGGCGGTGCCGTTCTCGGTCTTCCAACCGATCGACACCTGCTGCGCGCTCGGCTTGCTCATCGTGATGGTGAACGTGAACGACTTCGTCCCGATATCGCCCTCCGCCGCGGCGACGTCGTCGATCGACAGGGTCGGCAGCGTGTCGTCCGTCAGGATCGTACCGACGGCGGTCGAATCGGAGATGGTCGCGTTGCTCGCGCCGCTGAGCGCGAACGTGAAGCTCTCGTCCGGTTCGACCGAGGTGTCGCCGAGGATCGTCACGCTGACGATCTTCTCGGTCTCGCCGGGCGCGAACGAGACCTGACCGGTCTTCGCGGTGAAATCGCTCGGGGAAGCTGCGCTGCCGTTCGTCGTCGCGTAGTCGACGGTCACGGTGCTCGCGGAGGCGGCCGAGAGCTTGATCGTGAAGTCGAGCAACTTGTTTCCCGTGTTGCCCTCGTGCGTCGACGCGTCGGCCACGGACAGCGTGGGCAGAGCAATCAGGGCGTCGTCGTTGACGATGGTGGCGGTGCCGACGCCCTTCGCCACGGTCGCGCCCGTGACATCGCCGAGCGTCACCGTGAACTGCTCGTCGTTCTCGACCGTCGTATCGCCGGACACCGCGACCTGGATGTTCTTGCTCGTCTCGCCCGGGGCGAAATTCAGAGTCCCGTTGCCGAACGCGTAGTCGGTCCCCGACGAGGCGCTCCCCGCCCCGGTCGTCCAGGTCATGACGACCGGCGCGCCGGACGCTGCAGAGAGCGAGACCACGAACGTGTACATCGTCGAACCCGCGTTCCCCTCCGTGCTGCTCACGTCCGTGATGGAGAGCGACGGCGGGTTGTCGTCGTTCTGGATCGTGCCGGTGGCGACGCCGTCGCCGATGGTTCCGCCGCTCGGAGTGTCGAGCTGCACGGTCAGCGTCTCGTCGAGCTCGGACAGCGTGTCGCCGTTCACGAGGACGGTGACGAGCTGCAAGGTCGAGTTGACCGGAAAGGTCACGGTTCCCTGCGCCGGGACGTAGTCGCCCGACGCGCTCAGCGCGCTGCCGTCGACGGTGGCGTACCCGACGGTCACCGGCGACGACCACCCCTTCGAGAGGACGACCTGGAAGGTGAGCGCCTTCGTCCCTGCGTTCCCCTCGGTGACGCTCACGTCGTTGATCGAGATGACGGGCAACGGGCCTGCGTCGGTCCCTGCATCGAACGTGTCGCTGGGTGCGTCCGCCGGACCGAGCGTGTCGGCGGCGTCGGCGCTGTCGGTCGCTGCGTCGGCGGCGGAGTCACGGACGTCGCTCCCGACGTCGCTCGGTGTGGTGTTGGTGTCGGTGACCGTCGTGTCGGACGTCGACGTGTCGGAGGTCGTCGTCTCGGCGCCTCCGTCGCCCGCCGAGGAGGTGTCCGTCGCGACGCTCGAGTCGCCGCTCGAGTCGCCGCTCGAGTCGCCGCTCGAGTCGATCGAGCTCGAGTCGGTCGTGGAGTCGACCTTTGCGGTGTCGATCGCTGCATCGCCGACGATCGTCTCCTCGCCGCCGTCGGCGAGGTTGGTCTCGTCTCCGCCGTCACCCTCGAGGACTTCCGCCTCGCCCGCGGCATCGCCCTCGTCGAACTCGTCGACGACGGTCGCCCCGTCTCCGCAGCCCACGATCAGCAAGGACGTCGCGAGGAGGATCGAGAGTCGGCGCATTCGACGACAAACGTAGCACCGCTACCGTCGTATCGGGCCAACCCACGAGCTCAATCGTCGGCGACCTCGCGGAGGATCCTCGGGACGAAGATCGCTCCGCGCAGGAGGTACGCGACGAGTAACGCGACGTTCCAGCCGATCTGGAAGGCGAGCACCGAGGGGCCGTCCGCGTACCGCGCGAACAACAGCCATACGCCTTGGACCGGGCCGAAGCCGAGCACATTCACGGGCATCGAGCCGACGAAGAGGATCAGCGGCACGAACGCGACCGCCGCGCCGAAGGGGACGGCAAGCCCGAATGCCCGCATTGCCATCCAGATCGTGGCGATGATCCACGCGGCATTCGTGAGGCGCGCGACGATCTGCAGCGCCGCTCTGCCGCGCGGTACGGCGCGGATTACGTTCGAGACGGTGGGCTCCGCGTCCGGATCGAGACTACGTCGTTTCGGGAACAGTAGAAGCGTGATGACCGCGAGCGCGAGCGCCGGGGCGCCGTAGCGCAGCACGGGACCGGCGGGCACGCCGCCGAACGCGGTCGAGAAGGACGCGACGATCGCTCCGGCGGCGAAGTCGCTCCCGGCGGTGAAGAGGATCAACGCGACCGCGACGCGGGCTCCGCTCCCCGTCGCGCGCGCGATCCAGGTCCCGTAGGCGCCGACGTTGAGCAGGTAGCCGAGCGACTGCAGCACCGCGCACCCCGCCTTCACGCGGACGACGTCCCAATACTTCGGTCCGCCGAGCACGCTCTGGAGGACGATCGCGTCCCACGCCGACACGAGGAGGATCTGGACGATGGAGAACGCGATCGCGATGGGGAACAGGGCCCACGCGTTGCCGCGCTGCATCGCGGCGGCGATGTCACGCACCGAGTAGCGCTGGAGGATCGCGGCGACGACGGCCGCGCTGATCAGATAGGGACCGAAGCGGACGAGCAGCTTTCGCGCGCGCGAGGGCTTCGGCTTCGGGTTCGCCGAGACCGTCAGCCGAGGAAGGGAACCTTGGTCGCCGCTGCTACCCACGCAAAGACCACCACCAGACAGGTCAGGATGCCGAGCGCCCACTGCCATCGCGCAGCGAGCGGCGCTCTCGTCGCGATGGAGACGCGACGCGGCAACAGGACCGCGAGGCCGAGCACGCCGCCGACCGCGAGGCCGAGGAGGTGTGCCCACAGGTCGGAGTGAGCGCTGGACCCGAGGAGCCCCAGGAGGGCGAGCGCGCCCACCACGGGCCCCGCGCGATCCGTCCAGCGACGTGCGCCGTGCTCGTGATCGGTCGCGAGCTGCGTCGCTGCGAGGAGACCGACGGCCGCGAAGACCGCGGTGCTCGCGCCGATCGAGCGATGCGGCTGGTGGATCGCCGTGTGGAGGAACGCGTTGAAGATGTTCGCGATCGTACCCGCGGCCAACGTCAGGAAGACGCCCCGACCGACGCCGACGCGGCGGAAGAGGAACGCGAGGAAGATCGACCCCGCGAGCATGTTGCCGAGGAGGTGGCCCGAGTCGGCGTGCAACGTGAGCGCGGTGACGGCGCGCCAGGGCTCGCCGTGCAGGATCGCGTGTGCGTCGGCGGTGCCTGCGACGAACCAGTTGCTCCGCATCGCCACGGGCCCGGTGATGGCGAAGAACACCGCGAGGGCGACCGCGATCATCGGCGCGGCGATCGAGGTTCCGTAGGGGAGACGCTCACGAGCGCGGCCGCGCGGCCGGAAGTCCTCGTTCTCTTCCTCGTACGAGCGGAGCGCTTCGACGGTGCGCATCACGTCACGCTCGTGGACCGAGACGTAGTAGCCGTCGGCGCGCGCGCTCAGCCCGTGATCGATGTCCTGCGACTTGAGCACGAGCGAGTAGTCGCCGAGCTTGCTCCGCGGGATCGGCCCGATGTACTGGATCGAGCGCTCGGTCATGCGCCGCTCTGGAACACGCGGCGCATGGCCTACGGAATGGGCTACAGGATTCATCGACCGCGCGCTGCCACCGGACCGGGGAGCTGTGTCCGATGGTGCGTACGGAACGCGGCGTTGGGAAGTCCCCGGACGGACGTTTTCGGAAGCTGCGGCCACGACGCGTCGGATGCAGCTTCGAGCCGCCGAGGTTTCCGACTTTCTCCAGGCCCACGCCTGCCCCCCGCCACCGTCGTGTTTGCTCGCGTGGGCCCGGTCGTCAGTCGTCGGTCGTCAGAGAGCGTGAACTTTTCGGTCTCGACCGAGCCGCCGACCAACAGGGAGGCGGGGAGCCGAGGAGGCGAGAGGGAGGAACCAGAGTGTCTGCCGGACGACGCGACGACGTCGACGACACCATGGCCGCCGAGACGTTGGTGTCCGCGCGCGGCAGCACATGCTCGACCTCCCTCTGATCTCCTCGCCTCCCCGTCGCCCTGTTGGTCCACCGTGGAGGCGAGCGAAAGATTCACGACCTCTCAGTCGTCAGTCGTCCGAGACGAGAGCCAAGTGCGCTCCCGTCTCGCTGCCTCGTCTCGTCTCGTCTCGAACTGACGACTGAAAACTGACGACTGACGACTTTTCAGAGGTCGAACATGCCGCCGATGGAGAGGCCGCCGAACATGTGCGCGCCGCGCTTGTCCTCGGGGATCGACTCGCACTCCTTGCCGCCTCCGACGCAGCTGCCGTTCGAGTCGGTGCGCCGCGAGAAGCTGCCGACGGTGCCTTGCAGCTGGACGTCGAAGCGCACGTGACGGCTGCTCACGATCGAGAGCCCCATGCCGAGACGGAGCGCCTGGAAGCCACCGTAGGTGACCTTGCCCGCGGGCCCCTGCGCGCCGCCGGTGGACGGCGTTCCGTCGAGGCTCGAGAGCTGTCCCGGACCGTACGGCACCGTGAGCCAGCGATAGCCCATCGCGATGTCGAACAAGAAGCCGATCGGACCATCGGGGTTCGTGTTGGCGTGGATGCCGAGACCCGTGAAGGCCGACGTCACGTTGCCGTCGACGCCGTCGTTGATCGTCCCGTGCTTGAAGCGCGCGTACTCGAAGAACCCGTACGGCGTCCACGCGGGCGACACGCGGTAGCCGAGATTGAGCTCGAGGCCGGTGCCGGTTCCGACGAAGTCACGCAGACCGTTGTTCGTTCCCTTGATCAGGTTCGAGTTCGCACCGGGCTGGAGGAAGTTGAGGCGGAAGCCGAGGGCCCAGCGCTCCTTGAACGAGCGATGCTCGTGTCCGTCGTCGTCCATGTGATCGACCGGCGGCGGCGAGACGTGCGAGGGAGGCGGCGGCGGGAGCTGCTTCTGCGGAGGCATCGGCGCGATGATGACCACCGAAGGGGGAGCCGGTGGTGGAGCGGCCTTCGGCGCGGGCGCGGCCGACCCACCGCCGATGACGATCTTCCCCGAGATCTGCAGCTGGAGGAGCGTCGCCCACGCGATCGTCTTCACCTCGCCGTTCGCGAGCTCGAGCTTGATGTGAACGCCGGGGATGACCTCGACGACCTTGCCGGAGAGGATGTCCGTCCCGCCGTCGCCGTCGGGCACGGTGGCCGTCGTCGGCTCGCCCGCTTTCGGCGCGGGCGCGCTCTTTCCTTCGTCGTCGCAGAACCATCCCGTGCAGTCGTCGGCCTGCGCGGGCGTGCTGACGGCGAGCAGGGACGCTAGGGAAGCGACGGACGCGAGGGCGATGCTGACGGCCAGCGAAGGCCGGAGCGACATGGCGAGCGACATGGCGAAGGACTCCTTGCGACCCGGTCTCGGGAGCGTTCTCTCGAGGGGAGCGGCGGGTCCCCTCGCAAGAAGCGTGCAAGGGAGTGAGCCCGTTCGCAACCCGTGATTTTCGGCGAATCGCACGCCTCGGTGCCCGGCCCGCGAATGTTCGTTCACGACGATCTGGGAATTCGTGACCGTAGTGACCCACCTCCGAGGCCACAGCGCGACGTCTCGTCGCACCCCATCCGTCCACCCGGGCGGCTCGAGCGCGGTGGCTCGGAGCGCGCCGCAACCGCAATCGAGGAACGCTCGTGCACGGCCCGGCTTTCGCAGCATGGAGCATCGCGCGGACCGAACGTCCCGCACGGAGCCACTCATGATCCTCGATCGCCTCGTCCTCGCGGGACTGACCTGGACCGCTCGTGCCGCCATGACCGCCGCCCGTGTCGATCGGTCCCGTCCGGCGGCCGGGTCGGCCGGCCGAGCCGCCCAGCCCGCGAGTCCGCCCGAGGTCGTGCGCCGGCGGAAGAAGGTCTCGACCGCGACGCGACGACCGGGGCCCGAGGAAGCCGCCGCGCGCGCGAGCATGCCGCCGGTCGAGACCTACGACCTCGTCGCACCGGACGCGAACTTCGTCCACGCGCTGCAACCCGACGACTTCCCCTCGTGACGCTCGGGTGAACGCCCCCTGAAGCTTCGAACACGGAACCAGAAAAAGGAGAACCGATGCACGCCCCGTCACAACCGTCCTGGCTCCCCCATGCACCGGCGCGTTCGTCGGTGCGGGCCGATTACGCGTTGAAGCGTCTCGCGCTCTCGACGCTCGCGATCTCGATCCTGATGGCGGCCTCGATCATCTGGCTCATCGTGCACTTCCTCTGAGCGTGAGGGTGAGCGTGAGGGTGAGCGTGCGGGGTGAGCGTGAGGGGTGAGGGTGAGCCGCCGCGCAGCGCTCTGCGGCGCCGAGCCGCCAAGCGGTGCGTGAGCACCAAGGCCCGGATGCGGAGAGTGTTTCGTTTCGGACGCCGATCACGGTATGAGGGGTCTGCATCGTTTCGCTGTCCGATCCGTCCGACGTCCCACGAGGCCCTGCCAGGGTCTTCTCCCTCGCACCGGAGTGCCCCATGAATCGTGTCCACGTTGTTCCCGCGGCCGTCGCGCTCTTCCTGTCCGCCTGCGTGATCAAAGAAACGCCGCCGGCGAACAGCCAGCCGCAGCCCGCCCCCGGGACTGCCGCCACGCCTGCTCCTGCTCCGACGGCGGCCCCCGGAACGGCCGCGCCCGCGCCGACCACCACGCCGGGGACGACGACCGCGCCGCCCGCCGGCACTCCTCCTCCGGCAGGAATGCCTGCGGGAATGCCCACCGGCATGCCGACGGGAATGCCCGGAATGCCCGGAATGCCTGCGCCCGGCGGCACGACCGCAGCCCCCGGCGGCGGTCTCGTGCTGCCCGGCGTCTGCGTGCCGATCGGCTCGTGGAGCAAGAAGTTCGACAACGGCCTGCCGTCGACCGGAACGGTCACGATCGCGTCGCCGGTGATCTTCAACCAGTTCCCGGTCACCGACGGCGTCATCGTCGCGGGCATGCCCGCGGGCACGCTCAAGGGCACCGGCGCGATGACGTCGACCAACGACCTGAGCATCGACGTCACCAACGGCGCCTTCGTCCTCAGCTACACCTGCCACTTCGCCGCCGACTGCAAGACCGGCAAGTGCACCGTCACGAAGGGCGGCCTCGGCGGCTTCTCGCTCAACAAGCAGTGAGCTCGTGACCTCCCGCTCTCTCGCAAGCTCTCGCAAAAGCGAGAGTGCACGGGAGCCGGGGAGAAGAGGAGGCGAGAGGGAGATCCAAGAGGTCTGCCGATCGCCTCTTCTGCTTTTGTCTGCCGATCGCCGCTGCGGCGTCACGCGTGGTCTGCGATTGAACACGGAGGCACGGAGGCACGGAGGTCTCAGAGGTCTGCCGCTCGCACCACCTCCGTCCGGTCGCGCTGGCACCCTTTCACGCCGGGCGTCGGGGCGGCGAAGCGGGGCGAGCGCGTAGTGACAGCGACGCGGCAGCACTCTTGGAACCTCCGTGCCTCCGTGCCTCCGTGTTCAATCCAACGACGACGAGGCCGAAGGAAGGACGGCGACGAGACGACGAAGATGCGTACGGCAGATCCTCACGGATCTTCTCCCTCTCGCCTCCTCGTCTCCCCGCCTCCCTGTTAGCTCGATCATGCGGCTGGTGTTTTTGTTGGTGTTATCCTCCGCCGCGCGATGGCCGACGACACTCCTCCCTCGAGGTTCGCGGCGTGGCGGACGGGGCTCCGCGATCGCATGGCGCGGAGCAGCCGCGTCTTCCTCCTCGGGCTGATCGTCGCGTGCGGGATCGAGGTGCTCGTCGACTGGAACTCGACGCTCTTCGAGATCAACGTCCTGCGCGATCGCATGCGCGAGCGCGGGTACAACTACGTCGGCATCCTCACGCGCTCGACGATCGCGTCGCTTCGCGCGCGGGACGCCGCATCGCTCGACGCGCTCGCCGCCGGTCTCTTCGACGAC
>JBKJQC010001054.1:0-4718 GCA_046593995.1 Polyangiales bacterium | reverse complement strand
GCAAGGCCAGAATCCACGCGCGCTGGTGCGAGGCCGGCTACTTCGAGAAGACCCCGAAGGAAGAGATCGCCGCGCTCGAACGCGAGGAGCAGGAGCTCGGTCCGAAGATCGACGCGCTGACCGCCGAGTGGGAAGCCCTCGAGACCGAGCTCTCCTCCGTCGAGTGAGCGACGTCACGACGCGACTTGATTGAACACGGAGGCACGGAGGCACGGAGGCACGGGAGTCTGAGAGTGTGCCGATCGCGGCTTCTCCGTCTCGGCGCTGTCGCCACCGACTCCCGGTCCTCTCGGCAGGCCCCGAGGGCGTCGAAGGGGCGAGGCGCAACGAGACGTCCGAGAAGCGATCGGCAGACCTCTCAGACCTCCGTGCCTCCGTGCCTCCGTGTTCAATCACTATAGGTCGCTGAGGTCAGTGGCAGTCGGCGTGGCCGGTGTCGGTTATTTTTTCGTCGTTGCGGACGAAGCGCCAGTCGTAGCTGCCGTCGTGGAGCGTGAGGGCGAGGACGCCGAGCATGCCGGTCTGTCGGACGACGCTGTTCGGCTTCGGGGCGTCGAACGCGCGCGGGCTCCGGCCGCCGGTGCCGACCACGATCTCGCGGATGCCGTGTGCGTCGTCGCGCGCGCCGTCGGGCGTCTGCGGCGCGAACCGCTCGTAGTCGTGCTCGTGGCCGTTGAGGACGAGCTCCGCGCCGTGCTCGTGGAGCGCGCGCCAGAAGTGGACCATCTCGCTGTCGTCGCCGTGTTGGCCGGAGCTGAAACGAGGATGGTGCCAGTAGGCGAGCGTGCACTTCGCACTGTGCGCGGCGAGATCGGCGCGGAGCCAACGATTCTGCTCCGAGCCAGGCCCGCAACCTCCGACCTGGCCGCAGTTCGAGTTCAACACCACGACGTGCCACGTCCCGAGCTCGTAGCTGTACCAGCCCTTGAAGCGCTCGCCGGCGAGATCGCAGAAGTAGTCGAAGTACCCGGCCGCGTAGCTCGTGCCGTACTCGTGGTTGCCGACCGCGGGCCCCGTGCGCGCGAGGTGGCGCCCCCACGTCGGGTGGTAGCAGGCGCGAAACTCCTGTTCGGAGCCGCTCTCGTACGCGTTGTCGCCGAGCGGCGCGACGACGCCGGCGTTCTCGGCTACGAGGCGATCGAGCAGCCTCGCCGTCCGCTCGGAGCCCTCGCTGCCGCACTCGGCGATGTCGCCCGCCGCGAGGAGCTGCGGATCCCCGGTGCCGGCCAGCGGGACTCCGGTGGCGTGCACCTCGCAGGCGCGCGTCGGTCGCGGCGGTCGCGGCGGAGAGCCACACGCGGTCAGGAGCAAGCACGACCAGAGGAAGCGCACGTACCCCTCATCTGCCGCTCTGCGACCCTCCGCGCAAACTAAAGCTTCACCTGCGCGGTGATCTCGAAGGAGCGGAGCCGCGCCGCGTGATCGAAGACCAGGGCGGTGACCATCAGCTCGTCGGCCCCGGTGCGGGCGGCGAAGTCGATCAGACCGCGCTTCACGGTGTCGGGCGAGCCGACCACCGAGCACGAGAGGAGCTGCTCGAGACCCGCGCGCTCCATCAGCGACATCTTCTGCTCGTACCCCTCGACGGGGGGCGGGAGCTGTCCCGGGCGGCCGCGCCTGAGGTTGACGAACGCTTGCTGGAGAGAGGTCGCGAGGAGCTGCGCCTCCGCGTCCGTCTCTGCCGCGATCACGTTCACGCCGAGCATCACGTGTGGCTTTTCGAGCTGACGAGACGGCTTGAACCGCGCGCGATAGATCTCGCACGCAGCGTTCAGCTGCTGGGGCGCGAAGTGCGAGGCGAACGCGTAGGGCAGGCCGAGGGCGGCCGCGAGCTGCGCGCCGAAGGTGCTCGATCCGAGGATCCAGATCGGCACCTCGCAGCCGTTGCCGGGGATCGCCTGGATCGGCTCACCCGGCTCGCCCTGGACCGAGAGAGGCTGGAAGTACCGCATCAGCTCGACGACGTCGTCGGGGAAAGAGTCGACGTCGCCCGCGAGCGTGCGCCGCAGCGCGCGCGCGGTGAGCGGGTCCGTGCCGGGCGCGCGACCGAGCCCGAGGTCGATGCGGCCGGGGAAGAGCGAGGCGAGCGTCCCGAACTGCTCGGCGATGACCAGCGGCGCGTGGTTCGGGAGCATGATGCCGCCGGCGCCGACGCGAATGGTCGAGGTCCCGGCAGCGACATAGCCGATGACCACGGACGTCGCCGCGCTGGCGATGCCTGGCATGTTGTGGTGCTCCGCGAGCCAGTAGCGCCGGTAACCCCACCGCTCGGCGTGCTGGGCGAGGTCGAGCGTGTTGCGGAGGGCTTGCCCCGCGTCGCTCCCCTGCGTGATGGGTGCGAGGTCGAGCACGGAGAGCGGGATCATCGAGGCGTCGGATGCGGTTCGCGGTCGCTCGGATGCAGCCAGGTCCGAGTCAGCGACTCTCGCGTCTCGAACTCAGCGTACCTGATCGATTGAACACGGAGGCACGGAGGCACGGAGGCTCGAGAGTCTGCCGATCGCGACGCTTCGAGGCCTGGCCCGGAGTCCGTTCCTCGATGCGATCGCCGGCGAGACGTGGCTGGGTGCGCGCGGCAGCACTTCACAGACCTCCGTGCCTCCGCGCCTCCGTGTTCAATCCGAGTGTTCGAGAGTCGCGCTCGGCGATTTAGCTCCTGCGATCGAGCTCGTTCGAGACGACCGCGATGGCATCCTCCGCGTGCACGCTCACCGGGCCGATCGAGATCGTCGTCGCCCCGAGCGCGTCGAACCGAGCCCGCGTCGCGTCGTCGAAACCGAGGTGATCGCCGAGGAAGAACGTGACGTCTCCCGAGAGATCGGCCACGCGCAGGTCCGATCCGCGCTCGTCGAGCACGAAGCGCGCTCCTCCGCCGAGGTCCGCGATCGCGACCTCGATCCCCCCGTCGGCGATCGAGAGGCCATGCCGGAGCGTGACGAACCCGCTCCCTCCGCGCGGCACCGCGAGCGCCTTCTGCACGCGCGACGCCATGCTCCGCTCGTCCGGACGCAGGTACTCCGCGATCGCGCCGTCGAAGCGCAACGTGCGTGGTGCATCGGGCGGTCCGAGCAGGACGAGATAGAGGCGGGTGTCGCGCCGCACGCCGTGGGAGAAGAGCAGCGCCGCGCGAACGCAGCGCAACAGGACGTCGAGCCGACCGCTCGTCCCGGGCACGTCCTCGAGGAGGAACGCAGGCGACGCGATCGCGAGATTCCCGACGACGACGAACGTCCGCATGGCCGGCGCGCACGGTAGCCGAGCCGAGCGCGGTCGGCGCGCATCGAAGACGGCCATGCACATCCGACACGAGATCGAGGGCAGCGGCGGCGGCTTCTATGTCGACGACAAGAAGAAGATCGTCGCGGAGCTGACGTACACACGCGAAGACGACGTGATGAACATCCACCACACGCTCGTCGACGGTGATCGCGAAGGCGAGGGCATCGGTCGGAAGCTGGTCGACGCCGCCGTCGAATTCGCGCGCGAGAAGTCGCTGCGGATCCTCCCGACCTGCTCCTTCGCGCGCGGCGTGGTCGAGAAGCACCATCGCGACCTGCTCGCCGCGCTCTCGTGAGAGCGTCAGCCTGCGCCGGTCGACTCCAGCGCCTCGATGGCGGCGCGCACCTCGCCCGAGAGCGGCACCTTGGCGTTGGTTGCGTAGTCGAACATCACGATGACGCCGTCGCCCTCGGCTGCGATCGCGTCGAGCGCCCGGCTGCGCGCGCGGTAGCGCATCTCGAAAGAGGTCGTCCCGAACTTCGCCACGGTGACGTCGACGTCGACCGTGTCCGGATAGGTCACCGCACGCCGGAAATCGACGCTCGCGCGCGCGAGGATCGGACCGACCCCGCCGTACTGCACGAGGCCGATCCGCTCGAAGTAGGCGATGCGAGCGGTCTCGAACCAGCGCAGGTACACCGTGTTGTTCACGTGGCGGAAAGCGTCCATGTCGCCCCACGCCACCGCGATCGAGACGCGTTCCGGAAATCGCCCGAGCATGGGCGAGACCCTAGCGCAGTCGCCCTGATCAGGGGACGAGCACCAGCGTGGTCACGCTCATCGCCGGCATGGTGATGCGGAAGGCGTTGGTCGCGGTCGCATTCACGTCGGTCTGGCCGGCGATGGCGGGGGTGGTACCCGCGAGGCGATACACCTTCGCTCTGGAGAACGTCTTCCAGTGCGCGACCGAGATCCCCGCGGTCTTCGACGAGGTGCTCTTGTTGGTGACGACGATGACCACCCGGTCGCGGTTCGCGCTGTCGTAGCTCGCGTACACGGTCGACGTCACCACGTCGCTCGTCGTCGCCGAGATCGAGGTGTCCCCGAACTTGCCGCCGGCGCCGTCGAAGTTCGTGAACGTGCGCAGGCCGGCGCGCGTGAACTCTTCGTTGTTCGTGCCGAACGGACGCCCGTCGTGGAGGAACCACAGGTTCGCCACCGCGACGCCTTCGCGCCCGAAGATGCCGAGCGAGTCGGCGGTCGCGATCGCACCGCTGATGTGGTTGCCGCCGCCGAAGTTCCACTCGGTGATCGCGAGCTCGGTCCCGGCGTAGCGCGTCGCGATCTTCTCCTTGTATCGGGGGATGAGCCGGATCGGCTGCTGCAGCGCGTCGTTCACGATCCAGCTGTCCTCGGAGTAGGTCGGATCCCACATCGATCGCGGCGCCTGCACGCGGGCGGCGGCAGACGTTCCGTTGTGGTTCGCGCTCACCCGCGCG
>JBKJQC010000970.1:0-2679 GCA_046593995.1 Polyangiales bacterium | reverse complement strand
GCGACGTCCGATCGCGGTACGCACGCGACCGTCTGAATCGCGAACGATCCGTTGCACGCCAGCTGCGTCGAAGACGTAGAACGAGTACATCCCGGTAGTGCGATCGAGCGCCATCGCTTCGACCGGCGTTCGGGCCAGCGGATCGCTGCCACCTCGCGCGGGGTCGGTGGGGAGCACCGCTAGGTACGTGTGCGAGGTCGCGGCACCGACGGAGGTGGACGGGTCGACCGCGCATCCGGTGACGACCACGCGTGGCACCGTCGAGGCGAGCTGGATGATCCGTTCGTCGAAGCGGGTCGCCGGCTCCTCCACCACGTACATCTCGCGCGAGTCGGACCGGAGGCACGCGCGTCCTACGCCAAACATGGACTCGTGCTCTGCAAAGGTCGCGGGCGCGCGCGCCACATCGCGCCTCAGGGCGTCCGCTACACGATCGTCCCCGAAGAGCGACTCGCGCGCCGATGGCTCACGCGCGCATCCGAGCATCGCCGCGCATCCGAGCGCGGCGATCTGGAGGCTCGGACCCACGGCGCGCATCTACGCGTTGTAGCCCCGCTCCTCGACGAGGGCACAGTGCGTTTGGGGGGAGGAACGATCGTGGACAGCTCGGCGACGGCGACACGACGGACGCGAGCACGCCGCGCGCGGTGCGAATCGACTGACGCACCACGTCGCGTGCGGTCGCGCTCGGTCGTCGGTCGGCCGGTCGTGCGCATTTGTACGTTCCTGTCGTCGCTTTGCGATGACACGACAACGCGCTGGAGCTTCGCGCCGAGTTCGCGAATCCTTGGTCTCCGCTGTTCTCTCCGCGAGGTATCCCGGCCGGCGCCCTCTCGCTGTTCGCGCTGTTCATCGGACCGGCAGTGCTCGTCGCGCACGGGGCTGCGGCGAAGGACGTCGCTGCGAAGGACGGCCCGGGCATCAAGCGCGACCTCGGCGAGATCGAAGGCCGCGCGAAGCTCCTCTCGCAAGGCGCTGACGGCGCGAAGCGGTTCACCGCGTTCACCAAGTGGCTCGGCGTCGGCGTGTCGTGCTCGGGCACCGTCGACACCGTCGTGTCGACGAAGTGGATCACCGCCAACCTCGACGAGGACGCCGACGAAGAGCGGGTCCTCGCCGTCACCAGCTCGTTCGTCGGGAGCGCCGGCGCCCCGTCGACGCGGCTCGACGTCATCGTGTTCGACTCCTCCGCGGGCGGGTACATCGCGGCAGGACACAAGACGTTCTCGATCACCACGAAGTCGAGCCCCACGAAGTCGAGCGCGACGACCGAGGTCATCGCGGCGCCCGTCCATTCGTCGAAGATGAAGGATCTCGTCCTCCGCATCGACGGCCAGAGCGCGACGGGCGATCGCGCGCAGGAGCTCCACGTCGCGACGTTCGAGCACGGCAAGCTCGAGGAGCTCGCATCGAGCGCGGACTTCGTCGGGAGCGCGCTCGTCTCGCACGCGCTCACCGGTGGGCCGCCGTCGACCCTCGAGCTCGTGCACGACAAGGGGAAAGCCTCCTTGTGGTTCGACGAGGCCTCGTTCACCTACGACGCGCTGCCCGGCTACGAAGAAGCGCTGAAGAAGACGACCAGCTCCGACGACGCGCAGACCATCTCGGTGAAGGAGTGCAGCGCGCCGCTCCCCGGCAACGTGGCGCTCGACTGCGGGCTCGACGGCAAGGCCAAGGTGCAGGTCCTCGTGCAGAACGGAAAGGCGACGGGACTCACCATCACCGCGACGCCCGCGAACACGCCGTTCGTGCGCTGCATGCGGAAGCACGTCGCCGCCGCGAGCTGGAGCAGCGCCACCGGCGCGACCGGCTGCACGCGCACCTTCGCAACGAAGTAGGTCGTCGCGTCCTTCTGACTCACCACGCCAAGCCGGCAGTGCCGACGTGTCAGATGGCGAACACGCGGAGCGCGGGGAAGAAGGCGTGCAGCGCCTCGAAGTCAGCGACATCGCTCGTGTAGACGATGCCGGTCCGTTGGACGGCGAAGGCGGCGACGATGGCATCGATCGTCGTGGCCGAGCGCACCTTCGCGAGCGCAACCCCCGCCAGCTTCATGACCTCGTCCGATGCGGCCTCGACGAGCAGCCCTCGGAGTACCGCTTCACGACGGTCGGTGCGTCCACGCCCCCATTCGGCCACCGTCACGTTGGGCGTAGCGACGACGAGGCCGCGATCCTTCGCGTGGGTGTAGACCTTCATCGCGCGGTCCTTGCGGCGCTCCAGCGCGATCAGGGCTCCGGTGTCGAACGTGATCGCTGGACCGGTCACGCCGATTTCTTCGCAGCGAGGCCCCACGCGGCGTCGAGTTGGGCGGCCTCCGCGAGCGTGGGCTTGCCTCTTCCGCCGAACGAGGCGACGAGGGCGTCTCGACCCTCCTCGTACGCGATGTATCGGATCGCGTCACTCACGACCCGTGAAACGTTGCCGCCGTAGACACGCTTCGCTCTGCGCTTGAGGATCTTCGCCTCCTGCGTGGGGAGTGAGATCGAAAGGTGCGTCGTGCCGCCGGGCCGCTTCTTCATGCTCACATCATGGCACAATTGTGCTTCGACGCGCGCGAGCGGAGCGCTTCAGTAGCCGAAGGGCTCGTGCCCGGCCGTGTCGACGTAGGGCGCGCCGTTCTGCCACTTCACGTTGTCGAGCATGAGGTAGCGCGTCTTGTCGCCGCTCGCGCTCTTG
>JBKJQC010000957.1:0-2605 GCA_046593995.1 Polyangiales bacterium | reverse complement strand
ATCCTGATCGGTTGCTCGCCGCTGCACGCCATCTCCTACGCGCGTCACCGTGGGCTGCGCGTCCCGGTCGTGGTGCTCGCCGACGCCTACGAGCGCATCATCCGCGGCGAAGCAGACTCACTCGCGATCGACGTCGCCTACGAGGAGACCGCGCTCGAGGTCATCGACCGCTCGATCTTCCGCTCGATGCAGCGCCGCTGGTCGGAGCGCCCTGCCCGCGCCGCGTAATCACAGACGCGGCGGATGGACCGACGGGCGATCGCGCCAGGGAGTCTCTCCACGCGCGGCCGACGCGGCCATCATCCGGCGCAGCGGCTCGAAGTGCGAGGCGACGACGGAGCGCGACACGTCGGCGCGCACGATGTCCGCGATCAGCTGCTTCGCGCGCGCCGACGGCGGATCGAGGAACCAGCGGAGCACGCGATGCTGGAGCTCGCTCGGCAGTCGGCTGCTCGCGACGATCACGTCGTTCGGGATCGGGCCGATCGTGGTGAGCGCGCGCACCGGACGCGCGACCTTCCCATCGGACGACGTCCACGCGGCGTGGACGATCGCGCCGGTCTCCGGCTGCACCTTGCAGAACGTCGCCGCCACGTCGATGCGCTCGGAGAGGAGCGCGTCGATGACGGCGATGTGGCTGCCGAGGAAGGTCTCCTGCGTGAAGAACCCTCGCAGCGAGTGCCCGAGCGAGGCGAGGTACATCTTCGGCACGAGGTGTCCGCCCGCGCTCGCGCGATCGACCCAGCCGACGCGCAGGCCGCGCAATCCTTCGATGGTCGTCGGCCCGTTCGGACGCACGATCAGCGCCGAGTGGAACATCGTCGAGCCGCGTCGCACCGGAGCGACCAAGAGGGCGGCGGCGGAACGATCGAGCGCTTCGATGGCCGCGATCGGAGGCATCCAGGCGAGGCCGAGCTCACCGCGCTCGAGGCCGCTGCCGAGCGCGTCGTACTGGAGCGCGTGGTGGGGGTACACCACCGTGCCGATCTCGCGGCCGAGCAGGTCGCAGAGCTCCGTGAACGTCGAGAGGCTCGCGTGGAAGTCGAGCGACCGCGCGAGACCGAAGCCGAACGATGCGCCGCCCCCGACCATGATCCCCTCTACCGTAACAGTCAGCGCGGGGGCAGCGTGCTCGGAGCCTTGACCGCGCTCGCGGCGTCGCGAACGACCCGCGTGAGCGCCTTGAGGCTGGTCGAGCCGGCCACCACCAACAGTACGACGAGCGTGTCGTGGTCGGAGACTCCATACGTCGGCGGCAGCTGATACGAGTTGATCACGAGGCGCTGCCCGTGCGCCCAGGACACCTCGGTCCCGATCATCAGCTCGCCGCCCTCGCCGTGCGAGCCGAGCCCCAACGAGGCGACGAACCGCCGGCTCCGTTGCGGGTAGTAGTTGAAGAGATCGCCGCGCAGCGTGCCCGCAGGCACGGCGCTGAAATCCGTGCTCAGGCCGGCGAGGACGCTGAGCGATGGATAGAGGAAATATTGACCGCCGAGCGACGTGTCGAGGACGGCGTTCGCGCTCTGCGACAGACGCAGAGCGACCGGCTCCTCGCGCGCCACGCCGACGTCGAGGGTCACCGTGCTCCCCGAGATGTCCGCGCGATAGGCGGAGCGCATCGGCGTGTAGAACAGGAAGTTGAGCTCCAGCGTGCCGCGCGTCCCCGTGACGCCCATGCCGGCGCCGATGCGCAGCGGCGTCGCCGACACGAAGTTCCCGTCGACCGTGGTCGACTGCGTCGCGGCGCCCGCGCCCTCGAAGTGCGTGTGCCGATTGGCCGCACCGACGCCGTACACGTGCAGCGACGGCGACTCGACAGAGAGGCCGAACGACATGCGGCGGTACACGTAGGTCGCGCCGATCACCGTGCTGAGCTGCGCGGAGTCGCCTCGGCTCGCGTTATAGAAGACCGACGTGATCGGCGCGCCGGCTCCTCCGAAGGTGGTGGCGTTCGCCGCCATGAGGCTGCGGTGCGCGACGAGGCTCCCATGCAGTGAGGCGCCGATCGTCAGATCCCCGAACTGCAGCGCATAGGTCGGGCCGAAGAGGAAGCGGCTGTAGCTCAGGAGCATCGTCTGCGCCTGCTGCGTCCTGCGCCCGTCCGCGGCGGTCGCCTCGTAGTGCTCGGCGTTGAACGAGAACTGGCTCGCCTGCGTGCTCGCGAGACAGACGGCGAGACGCGATCGGACGGACGAGGAGAGGAAGAGGCAGAGGCTCGAGGGGAGCGCGTTGAACTCGAGATCGGTCAACGTCGTGCTGCCGCCGGGCACGCCACCAAAGCGGCCGCGATCGATCGGGCCCGGCTCGTACCAGTCCCGGCCGCTGAACGCGGTGAACGTGTAGAAGTTCACCGAGAACGCGAGCTGCTCGTCCTGGACGTTGAGGATCGTCGCCGGGTTCATGAACGGCGCGGCGCCATCGCGACCGAAGACGAGGCCGGTGCTACCCATCAGCGTGCTGCGACCACCGATCGGCGAGGACCGGTAGTTACCCTGCGCGTACGCCGGGCGCGCGATGGCGAGCGAGAGGATCAGCGCGAGGTGACGGTGGAGGAGGCGCATCCGCGGGGGGCGCCCATGGTACAGCGTCGACGGCCTCGCGAGAG
>JBKJQC010000913.1:0-3130 GCA_046593995.1 Polyangiales bacterium | reverse complement strand
CGGAGAGCACACTGCCTCGATGCTGGCGGGCCGCTTCTCCGGATCGCGCGCGAGCATGGCGGCGACGATGGCGGACCACCGACCGCCGACCGTCGGCACCATGCGATCGGCGGGCGTGAACTGTCCGTCGAGCACGCGTCGGATGACCTGCGCGGGGTTCTTGCCGTCGAAGGGGAGCGCGCCGGTGAGGAGCTCGTAGAAGAGGACGCCGGTGGCGAACACGTCGACGCGCGCGGTGACCTCACCGCCCTCGATCTGCTCGGGCGCCATGTGCGCGGGTGATCCGAGGATCTGTCCGGTGGACGTCATCGACGCTGCGTCGAGGATCTTCGCGATGCCGAAGTCGGTGAGCTTCGCGACCGGTGGCGTGCGCGACGGATCGCTCGGCCGCTGCGAGGTGGGCCCGCCGAGACCGGAGACGAGGATGTTCTCCGGCTTCACGTCGCGGTGCACGATCCCGAGCTCGTGCGCGCGTCCGAGCGCTCCGAGGATCTGCAAGACGAGCGAGGCCGCGACCTCCGGCGGGAAGAGGCCCGGGTGCTCGTGGCCGAGCTCGGCGCGGAGCCCTTGCAGGTATCGACGCAGCGACGGTCCGTCGACGAACTCCGCGACGAGGAACCGCTCCTCGTCATCGACGTCGGGCACGTCGTAGATCTCGACGATCGACGGGTGCTTCAGCTTCGCGACGGCCTTGGCCTCGTGCCGGAAGCGATGCGCGATCTCGGGGTTGTCGCGGAGGTGGCGGTGGATCACCTTGAGCGCAACGTCGCGTTCCAAGCGCGGATCGCGCGCGCGGTACACGGTGGCCATGCCGCCGTGCCCGAGCTCTTCGAGGATCTCGTAGCGGCCGAGCGTCGTGCCGACCATCGTGCGGCTCGCGCCCGAGCGCATCGTCGTCGAGATCGGCTTCGGCGTCTGGCCGGTGGTCGTCTCGTGCGAGAGGCTCGGTACGACGAGATCGAGCGGGGACGGCGGGATGGGCGTGCGGATCACGACCGGCGAGCGGCGGAGCAGGCTCGGATCCGAGTCGCCGTGCTTGCCGCCGGACAGCACGGTCGGCGCGGATGGACGCACCGACGACGGCGGCCCGAGGTCCACCGTCGGCGGCGGCGTACGATCGGTGCGCGGCCCGGCGTCGTCGCGGGGGCTCTCGTCGCGGGCGTGCGCGTCGGAGGCGCGGACGCCCTCGCCGCTCGGCACGCTCGGCTCCACATCACCCGGCATTTCCCGCCGCCCAGAATGCGGGTCTCGGCGCCGCGCTGCAATGCGGTACGTTCTTCCCGAGTCGCGACATGGCCGAGGGACCGACCCACCCGATTTCCCACTCGGTTCTCTCGATCCTCGATCGACTGCTCGGCGCGCGCGTCGCCTTCGTCGGACGCATTGCGTCGGGGAACCTCGTCATCCACGAGGGGATGGATCGGGATCGAGGCGCGGTCGGTCGCGGGCTGACGGTTCCGCTCTCGGACACCCTGGCGCCCGTCCTGGTCGAGACCCGCGCTCCGGTCATCCGCTCGGGCACGGCGTTGACGAGCTTCGAGCGGAACCTCGGGGCGCGGACGGCGCTCCTCGTCCCGGTGTTCCTCCGCGACGGGACGCTCGTCGGCGTCCTCGGCGCGCTCCACCGCGACGACATCGTGGTGAGCGGCAAGGACGTGGAGCTCGTCGCGGATCTCGCGCGCGCCGTCGCCGCGGAGCTCGAGGAGGCGCTCGCGGTGGATCGCGTCGTCGAGCTCGAGCGCGCGCGGCTCGCAGGTCTCCTCGCGCGAGGGCTGGCGCACGACTTCGGGAACATCGTGTCGTCGGCGCTGGCCAACCTGCGCTCGCTCTCGCGCATCGTCGAAGGGCGCCCCGATCTCCGCGAAGCGCGCGAACCGATCGAAGAGATCACCGCATCCCTCGAGGCCGGTCGCGAGCTCATCGCGCGGCTCCGCGACGTCGGTCGCACGGACGCCCGGCGTTCACGACGACGCGGGATCGATCCGACGGCGCTCGCCTCCAAGGTCGTGGCGATCGCGCGTGGGCTCTTCGGTCAACAGGGCGGCGCGTGGATCGATCTGCGGCTCGTGCCTCCGGACCGACCCACCGAGATCCGCGGCGACGAGCACGCGGTCGAACAGGCCCTCCTCAATCTCGTGCTCAACGCGCGCGACTCCGTGCGGCAGCGCGGCGGCCGCGTGACCGTGCGGGTGCTGCAGGAGGTCGTGACGGGCCCCGACCTCGACCGACCGTGGCAGACGGCGGGACAGTGGGCCCACCTTGCAGTCGACGACGACGGGCCGGGGATCCCCGCCGCCGAGCGACACAACGTCTTCGAGCCGGGGTTCACCACGAAGGGTGAGCGCGGCAGCGGCCTCGGTCTCTTCCTCGTGAAGATGACGGCGACGGCCCACGGCGGAGGTGTCTGCGTCGGCACCTCTCCAGAAGGAGGAGCGCGCGTCGCGCTCGTCCTCCCCGCCACACAGCGTGGCTCGACGACGTCGTTCCGGCCGCCGATCGTCCTCGTCGCCGACGACGAGCGTGGGCTCCGACGCGCGTGCGCCCGCGAGATCGCCGCCGCTGGGCTCGGGGTCGCGGAGGCCGCATCGCGCGCGGCCGCGCTCGAGATCGTCGAGGCCGATCCCAAGCGAATCGTGGCGGCGATCATCGATCGCGACCTCGGCGATGGCTCCGGCGAGGACGTCGCGAAGCGTCTCCGCGCGCTGAATCCCACCGCTCTGGTCGTCGAGACGAGCGGCTCCGACGTCGACGGTGTGCTCGAGAAGCCGTTCGACCTCCCGGCGCTCGTCGAGCGCGTGCTCAACGCCGTCCGCTCCAAGGCCTGATCCGCTCCGCACGCTCCCTTCGCGCTCGGCCGCCTCGAGTGAGAAATCGAGAGTCGTGAGTCTCAGCGATCTCGATGCTCGAACTCGGCGTACCCTGATCGATTGAACACGGAGGCACGGAGGCTCGGAGGCTCGAGACTCTGCCGATCGCGACGCTTCGAGGCCTGGCTCCAGAGTCCGTTCCTCGATGCGATCGCCGGCGAGACGTGGCTGGGTGCGCGCGGCAGCACTTCACGGACCTCCGTGCCTCCGCGCCTCCGTGTTCAATCCGAGCGTTCGAGAATCACGCTCGGTCACTTAGAGTC
>JBKJQC010000885.1:0-6288 GCA_046593995.1 Polyangiales bacterium | reverse complement strand
TCGAAGTACCCGCGCTGTCGCAGCGTCTGGATCGACGCCGCGATCAGGGTGCTGCGGACGGTGCGCGCCGGATCGACGCGCTCACGCGGCACGCCGAAGGGCGCGATGGGCGTCTCCTCCCAGCGGATCGTCACGTCACTTCGGTCCGGCGCACTTGCCGCTCACCTCGGCGGACTTGTTGTTGTCCGTACGGCACTCCTTCCACGCGTGCGGCGGCATGCCGTCGTCCACCACCGCGTGCACGAGCGTGGTGCCGTCGACCACGCCTGCGGGCGGCGCGCCGCCGAACTCGAGGATCAGATCCTCGGACTCACCCGGATAGAGCGTGCGCGTCGTCTTGCGCGTGCCGAGCTTCGTCGCTCCCCCGTAGAACCCGACCACCACGTCGGGCTCGACGGCTGCCTCACCGAGGTTGCGCACGCGCGCGACGAGCGCGTAGACGCCCTCGCATCCGGGCCGGATCGTGACGACGAGATCGGGCGCGGCGAACTCGCCGAGCGGCTGCACGTTCTGGCGGAAGTTGTTCAGGCGGGGCTGCGTCCAGTTCAACGTCTCGACCTTCGGGATCGAGCCGTCCTCGTTCACGTTGGTCACGTGGTACGTGTGCTGGTTCCAGATGCGGCGCGTGCGCACCCACTTCCCCTCGTTGTCGCCGAAGATGCGGATGCCCGCCTGCTTGGTGTTGCCGTCGGGGCAGACGATCCCGGAGTAGCTGTTGCTCGCGACCACGATGTCCGCGCGGCCGTCGTTGTCGACGTCGGCGACGAGCGGATATTCTTGGAGCGTGCCGGTCGTGTTGCAGCTCTTGAACAGCACGGTGCCGTCGGTGCCCGAGTAGATCCGCAGATAGTGCTCGTCGGAATAGACGACCTCCGGCTTGCCGTCGCCGTCGAAGTCGAAGATCGACGAGCCCGTCGACGCGGACGAGCAGTCTTGCGTCTGCTTGATCCAGAGCGTCGGATCGGTGACCGTCGGATCGAGCAGCTTCTTCCCGTCGTAGACGCCATAGCCGACGCCGCCGGCCATCGCGACGTCCGGGGTGCCGTCGCCGTTGAAGTCGGCGACCGTCGGGGGACCACCGCCGCGCGTGTTGCCTGCGCTCCCGACGGGGCAGAGCGAGGGGGAGAGCGGCCCGTTGATGTCGACGTTGCGGCGGATGACCTTCACCTTCGACGCCGGGCCAGGGTCGTAGCGCCACACATGGAGCATGTGGCGAGCGGGATCGGCGTTGACGATCTCGGGCTTGCCGTCCTTGTCGAAATCACCGATCGCGACGTAGCTGCCACCGGGCAACCCGCCTCCGTCGACGGTGACGAGCGTCGCGTCGGCGATCAGCGCGCCGGTCGCGTCCCAGATCTTGATCGGCGAGACGAGATCGGGCGAGCCGTCGCCGGTCACGTCGGCGACGGTGATCTCGGTCGTGTTGTTCAGCGCCTTGAGGAGCGCCCCGGTCGCGCCGTTGAGGATGCCGCTCTCGACGATGACCTCCGGGACGCCGTCGCCGTCGAGATCGGCGATGTTCGGCACGCGGCAGTACGAGACCACGGGAGAGGTCCACACAGGCTTCCCCGCGGCGTCGTACGCGCGGACCTTGTAGACGTACGGGCTCGCCCCCTCGCGCGTGCACCCGATGATCTCGTTGCCCGGCTTGCCGTCGACGTTGCCGGCGGCGAGCATCCCCCCCGGCCACACCGCGTCGGTCGCGGCGGGAGGAACCGTCCACTTCTCGACGACCTTCCCGGCGATGATCGAGATCGCGTGCAGGGTCGCGGCGTAGTTGTAGTTCCCGCCGGTGAAGGTCGAGAACACGATTTCCGGGATGTCCTTCTCGTCGACGAAACCGTCGCAGTTGTCGTCGTCGAGCTGGATCACGACGGGCGTCATCATCACGCTGTCGCGCGTGCTCGTCGCCGTGGCGCTGCCCCAGGAGAACTTCATCGTCGGCGAGAACGCGCCGATCGGTGGGCGGTACTCGCACTTCGCGAGGCACGTCGGCTCTCCCGGCGGCGGCTCTCCAGCACAGCGTGGCGGCCGCGGCAGGCAGCGTCCCTTCTTCAGGTCTGCGCCGCCGGTGCAGCTCGGCCCCCCGCCGTCGGTCGTCGCCGCATCGACACCGGCGTCGCCGCCGCTCGTGGGCGCGGGACCGAGCGCGTAGTCGCAGATCTCGTCGGTCTTGCAGTCGGTCGCGTCGACGCAGACCACACCGGGCAGCGCGCACTTCCCGAAGGAGCAGACGTTGCCGGTTGCGCAGCACACCCCTGCGCACGCGAGCGCGCGGTCACAGCAGACCCCGCCGGTGGTGCAGACGCCGCCGCCGCCATCGCCGCACGCCTGACCCGCGGTGCATCCGCTCGGCGCCGTGTCGATCTGAAGCTGCACGTCGTCGGCAGCGGGCGCATCGGAGTCGCCGGCCGTCGCGTCACCGACCGACACGTCCTCGTCACCCGCATCGACGGGCGCCGTGAGGGGCGGCTCGTCGGCCTCGGTGCTCGAGCCGCACCCCGACACGAGGGCAGGTGCGAGGAGAGATCCGACGAAGAGCGTCGAGAGCGCGACGTTCGGGAAGCGAAGAGTCATGCGCCCCGACCGTAGCACTCGGTCACCGTACGAGCCGGCTCACCCGAGCAGGTCGGGGCGTTCGGCCTCGGGGGGGCGCGCGGCGCGGGTCAATTCACCCCGTGGGGCGCCGGCGGCTGGGTCATGCGCCGCACCTCCGCGAGCAGCTCGTCGAGCGCGAACGGCTTCTGCAGACACCCGCAGCGCTCCCCGCGCACGAGATCGACCTCCATGTGGAGCGACGAGCTGGTCATCCACATGAGCGGGATGGCGGCCCAAGGCGAGACGAGCTGACGGCGGCGGAACTCGCGGCCATTCTCGTCGTCGAGCAGGATCAGCGTCGGGACCTGGCCTGCCTCGAGCTTGCTCCAGGCGGCCTCGCCGTCCGACGCGGTGTCGACGAGGAACCCTTCGTCCGAGAGGATCTCGGCGATGACGGAGCGGATCGCCGGGTCGCGATCGACGATGAGGATCGAGTGATTCGTGGTCGTCAGCATGGGGCGTGGCCGTGCTCACTGCACGGACCGCGCCGCCCCCTGACGACGGAGAATCAGGGCTTCACGACGACCCTCACCGCCAGCGCCAAGTCCTTCTTGCCGTCCTCGGCGTAGACCTTGAGCTGGTAGTCCCCTGCGGGCAGGTCGCTCGGCACGGTGACCGTCGTGACCAGCGAGCCCGTCGTGAACGTCGCATCGACCTTCGCCACGACCTTGTCGTTCGCCACGGCGTAGTTCTCTGCGATGACCGTGTCGCGCGTCGCGTCTCCGTCGGCGGGCACGGGCGTGATCGCACCCGGGATCTTCGTCCGCGCCGTCTCGAGCGTGACCAGCGCGCGCCCCTCGCCGAGGCCGGTCAGCGTCGCGGTCACGTCGAACGTCGCGCCCGGAGCGGCCGTCGCGGGCGCCGTGAGCGCGCCCTTCCCCGGATACGCGATGCGCATCGCCGGGTCTCCGAACAGCGTGTACATGTAGAGGTGACTCTTCTTCTGCGACGCGCGCACCGCGGGCATGAGCAGACCTCCGGCGCGCTGATCGATCATCACGCGGAGCGCGTCCGCGTTGTCGATCATCCGCTTCTTCGCGGAGACGAACGCGAGGCCGAGCGTCGGCTCGCGCGTCAGCGCCATCACCTGACCGAGCTCCCGGACGAAGATCGCGTTCGGGTACGGCTGCGAATCCTCCGTCGACGAGAGCACCGCGACCGGGCCGGTGGGGCTCTTCAGGATCTTCTCGCTGATGCTCTCCCCCTCGTCGAACGCGCCGGTCGCGCACGCGATGAGAGTCAGGATCGGCATCTTCGCCGAGGCGGTGATCTTCGAGAGCTGGCTCGTGTCGAGGATGGGGAACGACCTCCCGCTCCAATCGAGCGTCGCGAACCCGTCTTTGAACCCGTGGCCGACGTACGTGACCATGAGCGCGCCCTCGGAGATGCGCTCGTAGACCTTGTCGCTGAACTTCTCGGGGACGAAGACGTACGGCGAGTCCTTTCGCGCGTAGGTCATCGTCAGGTCGTACTCGTAGGGGATCTCCTCGACGATGTTGAACACCAGCTGCTCGATCAGCGTGTCCGCGGGCTCGCCGAAGCCGCTCGTGCTCGCGAAGATGTTGAGCCGACGGTTCCACGCGCCGACCGTGTACGTCGACTCGTAGGCCCTCACCTTGGCGAGCACCCGATCGACCTCCTCATCGGTGCGTGCCGGGATGCGACCGAGCGCGAGATCGGGGATGTCGTCGCCGTTCATGTCGGCGTAGACGTTGTCGGTGGTGACCGCGAGCGAGGTCTCCGGATCGTTCCACGCGGCCGCGGGCACCGTGTCGTTCGTCACCCCCTCGTCGGCGTCACCGACGATCAACACGTAGAACGCCTTCGCCGGATCGCGCGCCTCGTAACGCGCTTTGACGTGCGCCTGGATCGCCTTCGACGCCTCGAGCTGGTTCTTGCCCGCGACGAGCGTCGACGCCGCGGTCAGCTCGACGAACTGCCCCGTGGACTTGCGGAAGTCCGCGAAGCGCTGCGCAGACTTCATCAGCGGATCCGCGGCGATGATCAGGTAGTCCAACCCGGCGACCACGGGCGGCGCGTCCGCGGCGACGTCCGCTCCGGCGTCCGTGCCCGTCGCGGGGGCGGCCGGCGACGACTCACTGCTACCGCAAGCCGAGATGCACAGACACGCGAACAAGCCTAAGAAGCGCATGGGCTACGGAACGTACCGCGTCGATCGGCGCCGCGCATGTCACCGGCGACCATCCGTGGAAGAGAGCCGGCGGCCGAGCGCGAGCCCGAGACCTTCCGCGCTGGTCTCGTCGCCGACGTCGCCGGACGTGTCGCCGGTTCGGAAGCGGCTGCCGTCGTTCTCCGCGAGCCACGCCTCGAGGAACAGGATCCCTCCGCGCAGGGTCGCGTGGGCCGCGAGCGGTACGGTGCAGTCGGCGTCGAGGGCGCGGAGCACGCCGCGCTCGGCGAACGCGCGCAGGCGGCTCTCGCGGTGATCGAGCTTGGCGAGCACCTCGCGTGTGAAGGCGTCGTCGTCGCGCGCCTCGATGGCGAGGATTCCTTGCGCCACGGCCGGCAGCATCGCCTCGAGCGGAAGGTGGAGGTGAGGCGGGAGCGTCGAGGCATCGAGCCCGAGCCGCGCGAGCCCGGCGGCCGCGAGGACGATCGCGTCGTGTTGGCCGGCATCGAGCTTCTTCAAGCGTGTGTCGACGTTCCCGCGGAGCGGCTCGATCACGGCGTCCGGGCGCAGACGCTGGAGCGCGATGCGACGGCGCAGGCTCGACGAGCCGACGCGCACGCCCTGCGGCAGCTCGGCGATCACGGGCGCTCTCACGGGCGCTCTCAGGTGAGCGAGGTCGCGACGGACGAGCAGCACGTCGCGCGGATCCGCGCGCTCGGGAACGCAGGCGATGGTGAGCGACGCGGGCTGACGCGCGGGGAGATCCTTCATCGAGTGCACGGCGAAGTGGGCGCGCTTCTCGAGGAGAGCCTCCTCGATCTCTTTCACGAAGAGCCCCTTGCCGCCGACCTCGTTCAGCGGTCGGTCCTGGATGCGATCGCCGGTGGTCACGACGAGGAGCTCGTCGATCTCGAGGCCGGGGTTCGCGTCCATCAGCGCGCGGCAGAAGGCGCGCGTCTGCGCGAGGGCGAGGGGGGAGCGGCGCGTGGCGACGGTGAGGCGCATGACGATTGCACTCGTACGCGGGGTGTCAGTGGCGGGCGCGCGGATCCTCGCCCGGGAGCGAGAGGTTCTCGGCGTCGGGGAGGTCGAAGAGCTTCTTCGCCGCGGTCACGAGGGCGTCGCCGTTCGGCTCGTCGGTAGACTGCTTGAGCGCGCGCGTCGGCGCGTGCAGGAGCTTGTTCGCCGCGGCGTCGAGCATCGCCGACAAGGCCTTGCGGTCGTCCTCGCCCAGGTGCTTGAGGCGTCCCTGGAGCGTCTTCTCGAGCTCGGCGCCGAGCGTCCCGCGCACGCGCTCACGGAGCGAGACGATGGTCGGCGTGACCTCGAGCTGACGCGCCCACGAGACGTAGCCGTCGAGCTCCGTCGCGATCAGCTGCTCGGCAGCGTCGGCCTCACCGCGGCGGTCTTCGAGGCCCTCCTTGACGATGTGCTCGAGGTCGTCGATGTCGTAGCGGTAGCAGTTGTCGAGATCGTGGATTCGCGGATCGACGTTGCGCGGGACGGCGACGTCGACGAAGAAGAGCGCGCGTCCGCGGCGGCGCTTCACGGCCGCGTAC
>JBKJQC010000594.1:0-4290 GCA_046593995.1 Polyangiales bacterium | reverse complement strand
GTCCGACGGCGGGTGACAGCTGCGGCGGCGGCGGCACTCCCAACGTCTGCGGAACGACCTGCGTCTCGAAGACGTGCGCAGAGCTCGACGTCAACTGCGGCATGCAGGGCGACGGCTGCAACAACGTGATCAACTGCGGCGCGTGCACCGTCGCGGGCGAGACCTGCGGCGGGCAGGTGGCGAGCAAGTGCGGCGTTCCTCCGGCCGGTGACGCGGGCGTGTGCGTCGCGAAGACCTGCGCCGACTACGGCGCGAACTGCGGCAAGCTCGGTGACGGCTGCGGCGGCATCGTCGACTGCGGACCCCTCACCTGTCCGACGGCGGGTGACAGCTGCGGCGGCGGCGGCACCGCCAACGTCTGCGGCGCGCCCCCGCCCTGCGTCCCGAAGACCTGCAACGACTACCCCGGCCTCTGCGGCATGCAGCCCGATGGCTGCGGCAAGCTCACCGCGGACTGCGGCCAGTGCACGGCTCCCGCCCTCTGCGGCGGCGGCGGTATCCCGAGCGTCTGCGGCGGCGGCGCCGGCGGCTGCGTCAACCTCGAGTGTCTGCAGACGACCTGCGCCGGAACGGCGACGACGTCGATCAGCGGCACCATCTACGACCCGGCCGGGTTGCGACCGCTCCCGAACGTGTTCGTCTACATCCCGAACGGCGCGATCGGTCTCTTCGTGACGGGCGCGACCTGCGACAAGTGCGCCGACGCGCTGCAGGGCTACCCGCTCGTCTCGACGCTCACCGACGCGAACGGCAGGTTCAAGCTCACGAACGTGCCCGTGAAGAACGACGTCCCGCTCGTCATCCAGACCGGAAAGTGGCGCCGTCAGGTGCCCGTGAAGACGACGAAGTGCGTCGACACGGTCCTCGCCAGGGATCTCGGTCGCCTGCCGAAGCACAAGGGCGAAGGCGACATCCCGAAGATCGCGCTCACCACCGGCGGCTTCGACCCGCTCGAGTGCCTCCTCCGCAAGATCGGCATCGCCGACAGCGAGTTCACCAATCCGGGCGGCACCGGACGCATCAACCTCTACAAGGGGAGCCCGCCTACGAGCGTGAAGCTCCCCGGCGGCGTAGCGATCACTGCGGCCACGGGCAAGTACACGACGACCCTGAACGGGGCCGCGACCTTCCCGCTCGCCACCACGCTGTGGAACAGCGCGGCGGAGCTGAAGAAGTACGACGTGGTGTTGCTCGCATGCGAGGGCGACGAGTACGGCGACCCGAAGAACACCTACGTCGGTGGTCGGTTCCCCGGGACGAAGTCCGGCACCGCGCTCGCGGCGATGAAGAGCTACGTCGACGTCGGCGGTCGCGTCTTCGCGTCGCACTACCACAACTACTGGCTCCGTCAGGGTCCCGGCACCGGCAAGGACGCGTTCTCCACCCTCGCGAACTGGAACTACCCGTCACCGGCGCTCCTCAACTCGGCCGGTCAGTACACCGCGATCAACGAGAAGATCGTGATGACGTTCCCCAAGGGGAGCCTCCTCGCCAACTGGCTGAAGAACATCGGCGGATCGGCGACGCTCGGGATCCTCCCGTCCGTCCGCGACGCGAAGAACAGCATCAACAGCATCGATGCGTCGCGCGTCCTCGAGTGGATCTTCGCCGAGAACGGCAAGGACTCGACCGGCAAGGTCTACCCGCACTCCACGCAGTACATGAGCTTCAACACTCCGCTGTCCGCCACGGTGGACAACCAGTGCGGCCGCTTCGTCTTCAGCGACATCCACGTGTCCTCGGGCGACTCGGCGGGCAAGGACTTCCCCTCGGGCTGCACCACGACGTCGATGTCGCCGCAGGAGATGGCCCTCGAGTTCATGCTCTTCGACCTCTCCTCGCGTGTCTGCGACGAGACCCAGCCCCCGCCCCCGCCGTCCTGCACGCCGCGTAAGTGCGCCGACATCATGGCGACCTGCGGCGAGATCGCCGACGGCTGCGGCGGCACCCTCCCCTGCGGCACCTGCACCGATCCGGCGCAGTGCATCGACAACAAGTGCCAGGTCCCGAGCTGCACGCCGAAGAGCTGCGGCACCCAGGGCATCGAGTGCGGCCTCACCGGCAACGGCTGCGGCAGCATCATCGACTGCAGCGACTGCAACGCGCCCGCCCAGTGTTACTACGGCAAGTGCGTCACGGTCGACGGCGGCGCCTGCCAGCCCGTCGGCTGCGGCGGACGTTGCGGTCTCCAGGGCGACGGCTGCGGCGGTATCCTGCCGTGCCCGGCGTGCGACGGCGGCGCCTGCATCCCCACCGACTGCACCAAGTTCGGCGCGGAGTGCGGCACCATCGGCGACGGCTGCGGCGGTACGCTCTTCTGCGGTGACTGCGGCGGCTTCCCGCTGCGCTGCGGTTACAACAACCCGTACAAGTGCGGCACGGCGGGCTGATCGAAGCTCGCTGAAGCAGCGCGCGGCGCTCGACGGAGGTCACTCTCCGCGGGCGCCGCGGCGCTTTGTACATCGCGAGACGGCGCCCCAAGAACTCGGCGAGCTCGGGTGTCGATGATCCGATGCCCGAGCTGCGCGCGTTCTTCGGCAAACTGCGGATCGGTGGACCGCTGCCCGTCTGCGACGCGATGCTCGTGCCGATCCACCTGCCGACCGTGAGCGCGACACCTCTGGTCGACTTCCTCGAGGACGGGCGCACGACGATCTCCGAGATCGACGGACGCGAGGTGCTCGTCCGCCACGACGGCGCGTCGATGCTCCTCCTCGTCGACGGCGAGGAGATCGGCGCGGCGCAGCACCCGCGTTGGGGCGCGGTGAACGCGAGCTTGCTCGTGCCGCCGAGCGCGCAGGTGCGCGTGCCGATGCGCCGCGTCGACCGCGGACGCTGGTCATGGGCCACAGCGGCGTTCGCACGGGTCGACTCGGGGCGCGCGCGCAAGCTCCGTCGCAGCAGCGGCCCCGCGAGATCGCCCGCGGTCGAACGGCTCCTGTGCGGGGTACGCGTCGCGCCGGATCAGGTCGGCGTCGCGCTCGTGCGTCGTGACGAGGTCGTGCTGCTCGAGGTCCTCGGCTCGACGCAGATGTTCGCCCGCGCCTGGAAGAAGATCGCGACCGGTCTCCTGGTCGAGCTCGACGACACGCGCCGCGCGCACGATCCCGAGCGCGCGCGCAACGCGGTCGTGCAGGTCCTCCGCGCGCTCGCCGCAGCAAAGACGACGCGCAGCCCGGCCCCCGGGTGCGGCGAGCTCGTGCGCGCGACGATCGGTGGCCAGACCCTGGCCGCCACCGTCCATGCCGGATCGGTGTTCCATGCCGTGGCGACGGGCATCGCAGCCTGAACGGACGCGAAAATGTCCGCGGGCAGACGCCGCCCGCCAGTGAGCGGTTGAAACGGCGGGGCCGCTGCCGCATAGGGACTCCTCCAGGATGTCCGACCTCTCGCGCGACCTCGCCTCTCTGCGGATCGACCGCGGCGCCGCCGGCGCCCAGCGCGGTGAAGGGCGCGCGTCTGCACGTCGCGGCATCCCGGGCTGGCTCGTCACCCTCGTGATCATCGCGGCCCTCGTCGCCGGCGGCGTGGCCGTCGCGCCGCAGATCTCGTCCCGCGTGTTCAAGCCCGAGGTGCAGGTCACCGAGATCGCGCTCGTCTCCCCGTCGCAGGGCGTGATCGATCTGTCGAGCACCGGCTACGTGCTGCCACAGTCCGTCGCGAAGATCGGCAGCAAGATGATCGGCCGCATCCTCGAGGTGAACGTCAAGGAAGGGTCGAAGGTCAAAGCCGGCGACGTCCTCTTCCAGCTCGATTCGACCGATCAGAAGACGGCGCTCGCGACGGCGAAGGCGAAGGTGTTCGCCGCGGGTGCGCGGGTGAACGCTGCACGCGCGCGGGCCGCCGCGGCGAAGTCGAACGCCGACGAGGTGCGCGCCCAGCTCGCGCGGCAGAAGAAGCTCGTCGAGGGCGGCGCGGCGCCCGCCAACACCGTCGAGGACTTCGAGCTCAAGCTGAAGGGTCTCGAGGCACAGGTCGCCGTCGCCGAGGCGGACGTCGCGTCCGCGCAGTCCGACGTGTCCGGGTCGCAGGTCGACATCGGCACGTTCGAGGCGAACCTCCACAGCATGACGATCCTCGCGCCGATCTCCGGCACGGTGACGACGAAGCCGGTGGCGGTGGGCGACGTCGTCAACTTCGAGCGCCCTTTGTGCGAGATCGCCGACTTCAACTCGCTGGTCGTCGAGACCGACGTGCCCGAAGCGCGCTTGAGCCTCGTGAAGCCGGGCGGCCCGTGCGAGGTCGTGCTCGACGCATTCCCCGACAAACGCCTCCGCGGCGAGGTCGTCG
>JBKJQC010000466.1:0-3623 GCA_046593995.1 Polyangiales bacterium | reverse complement strand
GAGGCGGTCGCCGAAACCGAGGAGGGGGTCGCGGCGTTCTCCTCGTTGCCCGGCACCGAGGGCACCCCCGAGGCGAATGCCCAGGCGAAGGACATCATCGTGATCGTCGATCGAGTCTTGCGAGACCTGCCCGAGAGCCAGCGCGCCGCGTACGTGCTGCTGCGTGAGGAGGGGCTCAGCGTCGCCGACGCCGCGGCCGTTCTCGGTGCGACGTCGACGGCCGTGAAGCTCCGCGCGTTCCGGGCGTACGAGGCCATCCGCGAGGCGCTCCGTGCCGCTGGGATCATCGGGCCTGCCGTCAGGAAGGAAGGCGCAGCGTGAGCCCCGTCGAGCTCCCTCCGCCGGATGCGCTGCGCGCACGCGTGGAGCGCGCGATCTCGGAGACGTCGCCGGATCGGCTCGGTCGCGGCGCTCGGTCGGGCATCGCAGCGGTGACGGCGCTCGTGATCCTCGCGATCGGCCTCGTTCTCCTGCGTGACGACTTCGCGCAGCTGCCCGCCTCGCAGCTCGCGGGGATCACGCTCGGAGTGACGCTGCTCGCGGCCGCCACGCTCCTCGTCGTGCTCTCGCCCGGAACGCGCGGGCTCGGGCCCTCGGTCACCACGCTCGTCGGGCTCACCGTCGTGACGGCCCCGCTCTATGCCGCGCTGACGGTCATCTCTCCCCTGGGAGCGACCGCATCGCCGCGGACTA
The DNA here is from genome assembly GCA_046593995.1 of Polyangiales bacterium. Taxonomy (GTDB): domain Bacteria; phylum Myxococcota_A; class Polyangia; order Polyangiales; family JADJMO01; genus JALHOE01. The sequence goes on along the minus strand of JBKJQC010000466.1, from coordinate 2,930 downwards.
CGTCGTGCTTCGCCGCGGCGAGCCTATGCGCGCTCCTCGCCCTGACCGGTTTCACGGTTGCACTGCGGCGTGCGGTCCCGGTCGCGCCGATCGCGCGGGGGGCCCTGCTCGGAGCTGCCGCGGGCGCGTGGGCCGGGCTCACCCAACACCTGCACTGCCCCTCGGGGGCGCGGCTCCACATCCTGCTCGGCCACGCGGTCCCGATCGTGATCTTCGCGATCGTCGGCGCCCTGGTCACCCCTCGCTGGCTCCGCCCCTGATCTAGATCGCCGCGCACGATTCTCGACGGTCGTCTGTCGCGCAGCTTCGCCGCCTGGCCGCCGACTTTGCAGAACCGTCTGTGAACAGGGAGGCGGGGAGGCGGGGAGAAGATCGAATCAGTGCTGCCGCGCGCATGCTGCGACCTCGATGAGGCTGGCGCGTGCGAGTTCGTCGTCGCGGTGGAGGCGGAGATCGGCAGACCTCTCGAGCCGCCCCGCCTCCTCGCCTCCCTGTTGATGGACGGTTCGGCCAGGTCGGTGGCGTGACGCTGAAGCGACTACCAGACGCTCGGCGATTTAGGGCACGCGGAGGATGCGCACCGGACCGGCGCGATCGATCACCGAGCCGTCCCCGACCTGCCCCTTGTCGTTGCGCCCGAAGCACCACGCAGCGCCATCGCCGGTGAGCGCGCACGTCGTGTCGCCACCGGCTGCGATGCGCACGACGTCGCTCAACCCGGGGACGCGCAGCGGTACTTCGGTCTCGTCCACCTCCACACCGAGCTGGCCGTAGCGCCCGTCGCCGACGCACACGACCGATCCGTCGCCGAGCCGCGCGCAGAGGTGCGTGCGTCCGAGCGCGATCTCTTCGACATCGGAGATTCCGCGGACCGGGGTCGGTCTGATCTCGAGGCCCTCGAGCGTGTTCCCCCAGCAGGTGATGGTGCGGTCGGTCAGGACCGCGCAGCTCTGATGCTGCGAGGCCGCGATCGAGACGGCGTTCGCGAGCCCGATCACCTGCTGCGCGCGGCGCGCGCACTCGAAGCCGCCGCAGCTGTGCGTCGGCCGCGCGCCGAGCTGGAGGTTCTCGTTCGAGCCCCAGCAGCGCGCCGTTCCGTCGGACACACGCGCGCACGCGTGGGTCGCGCCGACGGCGATCGAAGTCGCGCCCGCGAGATCCTGCACGTACTTCGGGAAGCTGCTCCGTTCCCGTCGACCGTCACCGAGCTCGCCGAAGTCGTTCGACCCGAAACAGAAGGCGTTCCCGTCCGCCGCGACGAAGCAGGACGACGCGTCTCCGACCGCGAGCCCTACGGCGGACTGCACGTCGACGACGGACACGGGCGACGTCGCGACGCCGACGGTCGATCCGACCAGCTCCCCCCCCTCGCCGAGCTGCCCGAGGCTCCGGTTTCCCCAACACCGCATGTGGCCGCTGCGGAGGAGCGCGCAGCTGTGCAGCTTCCCCGGCGCGACCCGCACGACGTCGGTCAGCCCGGAGACGAAGGTCGGGAGCAAGCGATCCTCGCGCGTCCCGTCGCCGAGCTGTCCTTGGTCGTTCCGGCCCCAACACAGGACCGACCCGTCCGCGCGCGCCGCACAGGCGTGCTCGGTGCCGACGCTGATCTCGACGATCGCCGCCGCGGGCCTGGGTGGTTCGTCGAGCCGCTCTTCGGCTTCGGCCAGCGGCAGATTCGTCCGGCTGCACCCCGCGACGAGGCCGACCAGGAAGAGGGACGCGAGGACCAGAGAAGCGGCGGTGCGCACCGTAAGGGCTTGGGGCCGTGCGGGCCGAACCGTCACGGTCTTCCCCTCCTTCCGGAGCGGGTCTAACCACCGTCCCGAATGTCCGACGGCTCCGCGATCATCGTCGAGCGCCTCACCAAGCGCTACGGCGTGCACGCTGCGGTCGACGACGTGTCGTTCGAGGTGAAGCGTGGCGAGGTCGTCGGCTTCCTCGGCCCGAACGGCGCGGGGAAATCCACCACGCTCCGCATCCTCGTGGGGTTCCTCGGCGCGACGTCCGGCAGGGCCTACGTCGACGGTCACGACGTCACCGACGAGCCGGACCAGGCGCGTCGTGCGCTCGGGTACATGCCCGAAGCCGTCCCGCTCTACCCCGAGATGCGCGTCCGCGAGTACCTCCGCTTCCGTGCAGACCTCAAGCGAGTCGGACGCGGCGAGCGCAAGGCGGCGGTCGATCGCGCGATGGAGCTCGCGCGCGTCACGGACGTCGCGGACACCCTGATCGACCATCTCTCCAAAGGGTACCGCCAGCGCGTCGGCCTCGCCGATGCGCTCGTCGCGAAGCCGCGCGTGCTCGTCCTCGACGAGCCGACCGCTGGCATGGATCCGAACCAGATCCGTGACGTGCGCGCGATGATCCGGTCTCTCGGCGGCGAACAGACGGTCCTCCTCTCGACGCACATCTTGTCCGAGGTCGAGGCGTCGTGCAGCCGCGTCGTCGTCATCGATCGCGGAAAGCTCGTCGCGGAGGGGACGCCGGGCGAGCTCTCCGACAAGGCGATGCGGGCGGCGCGGCTCCTCGTGGTCGCGCGCGGCGACGAGGCGAAGGTCCGCGCGGCCATCGCTTCCGTCGAAGGGCTCCGCTTGGTCTCGCTTCGCAGCGAAGACGACGTGCACCACGTCGAGCTCGAGAGTTCGCTCGAAGATGCGCGCGGAAAGGCCGCAGCGATGACCGAGGCGCTCGTGGAGGCGCTCGTGGCCGGCGGCGTCCGCGTCCGCTCCATCGGCGCGGGGAAGGCCTCCCTCGAGGACGTCTTCACCGCGCTCACCACCGACCCGGTGCGTGAAGAGACGCCCACGGACGAAGAGCCTCCTTCCGCCGACCGTGAGAACGAGCGCGAGGAGGACGAATGAGCGGCTTCTGGCCGGTGTTCAAGCGTGAGCTGTTCGCGTACTTCGTCACGCCGCTCGCGTACGTGCTGA
>JBKJQC010000448.1:0-22246 GCA_046593995.1 Polyangiales bacterium | reverse complement strand
CTTGATCTGCACGACCTTGCGGAACTTCTCGAGCGCGCCGGCGTAGTCCTTCTTCTTCTCGAGCTCGAGGCCCTCGGTGAAGAGCGCGCGCGCCGCGACGAGCTCGGCTGCGCTCTGTGCGTACGCCACCGGCGTGCGTGCGACGGCGAGGACGCCGGTCGACAACGCGAGAGTGGCGGCCAGGATGCGCAGGCGCATGCTCGGGGGCGAGCTTGCACCGGAGCGGGTCGGGGATGGAAGCTTTTCGCGGAATCAGAACTCGCCCAATTAGAACCCTGGGCCCGGGCCCACGTTCGCAGGACCTTCGTCCGTGCTCCCTTTGGGCTTCGGCTTCGGCGCGAGCACGGGCGGCTTCTTCGCTGGCACCGTCGCGCTCGCACTCGCGGACGCCGACGCAGAGACCGACGGCGACGCCGAGACCGCGGGCTCGACGGCCGACGGTGCGACGACCACGGGCGCAGGCGATGGTGAAGGCGCCGCGGGCGCGCTCTGCGTGGCGGGCACGACGATCGACGTCGACGCCGCCGGCTTCGAGCGCGCCTTGCCCATCACCGCCCACGCGCCGAAGCTCGCACCGGCGAGCACGAGCGCCGCGCCCACGCCGAGCGCCACGACGTTCTTCCGCGAGCGCTGCGGATTGTGGACGAGCGTGACGGCGCCCATCGTCGGGTGCGCGGGATCGCCTTCGCGCGTCGGGGGCGGCGGCCTGTGGCTCACGACGGCGCGCGGGATCGCATACCCGGCGCGCTGGCTCGTCGCGCGCTTCGGATCGCCGTCGCCGACGTCGATGGGCGGGATGCCGTAGGCCGCGCGGGGAGCGACGTACCCATCGATCATGGACGCGACGACGTCCATCGAGGCGGGGCGCAGCTCGCGATCCTTCTGCAGGCAGGCCTCGACGATGGCGAGGAACTCCGCGTCGACCGAGGGCGCGGCCGTCGTCAGCGGCACCGGGGGATCGAGGGTGATGGCCATCATCACTTGGTTGTAGTTCTCGCCGTTGAACGGCAGCTTCCCGCTCACGGCCTCGTAGAGGATCACGCCGACGGCCCAGATGTCGGCGCGTCCGTCGATGTCGCTGCGACCGCGCGCTTGCTCGGGAGACATGTACGCGGGGCTCCCGAGCACCGCGCCCGTTCGCGTCATGCGCACGTCGCCGATTCCGGCGGTGATCTTCGAGATGCCGAAGTCGAGGATCTTGGGGACGACCTGGTCGCCCTTCTTCGCGAGGACGATGTTCCCCGGCTTGAGGTCGCGATGCACGATGCCGGCAGCGTGGGCCGCGGAGAGAGCGCGCGTGACGTCGAGCATCACCGCCGCGATCTGGATCGGCGCGAGGGGCTCGGCGTCGATGATCGCCTCGAGCGAGCGCCCCTCGAGGTACTCCATGACGAGGAACGGCGCGCCGTCCTCGAGGGTGCCGAGATCGAGCACGTCGACGATGCTCGGATGATCGATCCGGGCGCTGGCCTTCGCCTCGCGAAAGAAGCGCTGGATGGTGTCCGGGGATTGCGCCAGCTCAGGGAGTACGAACTTGATCGCGACCCGGCGCTCGGTCATCTGGTTCTGCGCGACCCAGACGGCGCCCATGCCTCCCTTCGCGAGCGGCCTCTGGAGCTCGTATTTCTCGGCGATCACGTCGCCTGGGTTGAAGCTCCGACCCTCGGCCATGTCGGAGCGACTCTAGCGGTACCGCCGAGCGGGCGCCAATCGGTGCTCACTCTGCCATCCGACGGTCATCCCCCGAGGCGCGCGGTGAACAGGACCGTACGTCGCATGCATGAGACAGTACGGCACTCCGCTTGCTCTATCTCCGGGAACACAGCCTGCACGTGAGTGCGTGGCGCTTCAGGCAGGAGAACGCGACATGAGCAACGCAGACCGCAAAGACGAGGGCAAGCTCGAGCAAGTGGGCGGCAAGATCAAGGGCGCCGTCGGCGCATTGGTCGGCAACGAGCGCATGCAGGCTGAGGGCGAGGCCCAGCAGGCACGCGGCGAGGCCCGCGAGGAGACGGCCAAGGCTTCCGAGCGCGCCGACGGCGTGATCGAGGAGATCGGCGGCAAGATCAAGAACCGCGTCGGCGCTCTCCTCGGAGACAAGGAAACCCAGGCCGAGGGCCGGGCGAGCGAGATCAAGGGCGAAGAGAAACAGGCGGCGAACCGCCCGAAGACCCCGTGATCCTCTGACTCGAGACGTTCGGCGGCTCGCGCTCTCGCGCGAGTCGCCGCTCTCATTTTTTTGTCGCTCAGAACGCGAGCTTCACGAACAGCGTCGCGCGCGGCAGGATGAACGTACCGATCGCCGATTCGGGGTTCGCGTTCGTCTGCGGGATGAAGCCGATGGTGCCGCCCGGGCCCGGGACGCTCGGCTTCTGATTCGGAACGCCACGATCATCGAGGTCGTTCGCCGACGTCGTCGGCGTCTGCGTGATACGCGGACGTCCTTCGCCGATGCCGATGAAGACGCCGATGCCGAGACCGACCGAGAACGACTCGGTGATCGGATAGGAGACACGGATCTCCGGCGTGAACCAGGGGATGGTCTTCTTGTCCGAGCCGGTGGTCGGGTTCATCGCGCGCGGCGACGGTTGCGCCTCGGTGACCGCGCCGGAGCAGTCGGCGGCGCCGGCGCGTGCCGGATCGGTGCACTGCGTGGTGCCGCCGCGCGTGTTGCGGATGCGTGCGCTGATGATCGCGCCCCCCGTGATCGCGCCGGCGATGACGATCGGTCGTCGGATGAAGGCGTACGACGCGCCGACGCCCACGACGAAGCCGGAGAGCGAGAACTCGTCGGTGATGTCGACGTCGACCGGGACCGACTGCTCGCCGAGCAGCTTCGTCTTGCGCGAGAGCTTCGACGTCACGTACGCGTATCCGAGCTCGAGCTCGATCGAGAGGCCGGGCGCCACTTCATAGCCGGCGCGCGCCCCGCCGATGCCACCAAACGGCTTGCTCCGCAGGTAGCAATCCGCCGTTGTGGGCGCGCTCGGGGTCGGGGCGTTGCAGTTGCGCTCGTAGTCGCTGCCGAAACCGAACAGGCCGAACAGACCGCCGCCGAAGAGCCCCACGGAGATCGGGCGCGTGCGGCCCTTCGTCCAGAACGGCGAGTTCTCGTCGCGATCGAGGGTGACCTTCACGGTCGCCTTCTTTTCCGTGGTCGCCTCGAAGCTCTTCGATCCGTGGAAATAGCCTTCCGAGGTGGCGTCGATCTTGTGCGAACCGGCGCTGACGCGCCCGTCCCAGGAGCCGCTGCCGACGTAGACGCCGTCGAGCATGATCGTCGATCCGACAGGCTCGACCTCGATGCGTGCTTCGCCGGGGAGCTCGACGAGGCGGAGGCGGATCGGGAGGAGCTGGTCGACCTCGACCTTCGCCGGGACCGGCATCGTGCCGGTGTTCCCCGGGCCGCGGAGGTGCACCCAGTGCTGTCCGGGGCCGAGCTTCTCCTCGTAGGGCTGCTTGCCGACCTTGCCCTTCTCGACACCGTCGATGAAGACGGTCGCGTCGGTGCCGCTCTCCTCCGTGATGATGATGCGGCCAGAGCGCGCGAGGACCTCGAGCTTCGCGTCGACCGGGACCGTCTGTTTGCCGAGGACGGCGAGCGTGGTCTCGAAGGGGGTGTATCCCTCCTTGACGACGCGGATGCTGTGCGTGCCCTGCCGCACGCGGACCGGTCCCATCGGCGTGGTGCCGCGCGCCTTCGAGTCGATGATGACCTGTGCGCCAGGGACGTTGGAGTTGACGGTGATGTAGCCGGTGACCTTCTTCAGGTCCTCGATCGCCTTGGTCACGGACTCGAGGTCCGCCGGCGGGAGCTGTGTCCCGTACTCGCGCATCAGCGCCTCGTACTCGTCGAGCGCTTCGTCGAAGCGACCGAGCTGCCGGAGACACACCGCGGCGTTCTTGCGCGCGTTACGCGTGGGGAAGAGCTTGAACGACGTCTGGAACTCGACGAGCGCCGCGTCCCACTGCTCTTCCTGCATGAGCGAGACGCCCTTGAGGAAGTGCTCCTTGGCTTCTTCCTTGGCCTCCGGCGTGACCTGGCCGGACGCAGCAGGCGCCGCGGATCCCGACACCGCGGGCGCGGCGCTGGATGCGGGGGGCGGCGGCGGGGCGGCCGCGACCACGAAGGGCACGGCGAGACCGGCGGCGACGACGACAGCGAGCAAGGACGTCGTTCTGGACGAGCGCATGAGTCTCCCTCTGCGAAAGCGCCGCCGAGACTACCTCAAAGCTGGGTCTTGTTGGATCCGAATAGACGGTCAGGCCGGCTCACAGGCTGGACAGCGCCGACAGCAGCGCCGCACCGGGCCCGCCCTCGATCGGCGGACCGTGCCCGAAGATCACACGGGAGAGCGTGTCGAGACCCGCGAGGCGCTCGATGTGCGCGGCGAAGCGGCGCTTGTCCGAGATGGCCATCCAGCGCATGACGCGCGGGACGCTGATCCTCCCGGTCGGCGAGAGGAAGAAGCCGGCGGGCCCTCCGAGCTTCGGCATGTTGAGCACGGCGTCGTTGAACGTGACCGTCGTCTTGCCGTCGCTCGTGACCTCGAGGACGCCCTCTTTGTCCTTCACCCCGTCGAGATGCGTGAGCGTCACGTCGTCGTCCTTCGGCAGGTCGGCGTAGCTGCCTTCCACCGGGACCACCTTCGCCACGGCTTTTGCCGCGCCGGCAGGGGCGATGACCAAGGCGTCCGGGTAGCGCTGCTTCCAGATCTTCGCGTCCTGCCGGTGGTACCCGTTCGGCACCACGATGAAGCTCGGCCTGCCCCAGGCCTCGAGCTCGCTCATGAGGTCGGGCTCGAGCGCGATGGCGTTGTGCACGACCACACGTCCGTCGCGCATCTTCGCGAGCGTCATGTGACGGCGGACCTTGCCGTCGGGCATCACGCCTTCGACGTGCCAGAGGTTCGGCGCGAGCTTCTCGAGCGGCTCGTGGGGGAGGACGGTCCAGGTGTCGAACGCGGCGGCCATGGCCGGCGATGCTACCCGCTACGGCTTGCCGAAGTACCAGCTCACGTACAGGTTCGTGGCGCCCTTCTTGGCGGCGAAACCGAAGTGGACGTAGTTGCCCATGATCACGTCGCAGAGGAACGAGCTCGCGAGCATGGAGTCGACGAGCGCGGTCGGCGTGGTGCCCTCGTTGGCGACGCCGTAGCTCTGGCTGACGGAGCCATAGGTGTATCCGACGGCCTGCATCCGCGTGGTGGTGGTGCTCCCGTCCGGCGCCGTCCCGCTCAAGGATCCGGGCGCGACGTTGGCGCCGGCGACCGAGTCGACATAGCGCTGCGAAGCTGCGGCGAGCTTGTCGTTCCACGCGAGCGGAGCGACCGCGGGCTTCGCGTTCCCCCCACAGCTCCGAGCAACGGCGCGCGCCGCGTTCACCGCGTCGAGGATGTCGAGCCAACTGCACGTCGCGACGCGACACGTGCGGAGCTCCGTGCACGCGGGAACGCAGGCGCCGACATCCGCGGCGTCGGGGCCGGCCGTGTCGGGCGTGCTCGTGTCGCTGGTGTCCGCCGTGTTCGCATCCATCGTGCTCGTGTCCGCGACGAATGAATCGACTGCTGAACCATCGCTCGATGCGTCGGTCGCGACTTCGTTCGCCCCGGAGTCCCGCGCCGTCTCCGCGCGCGTGTCGATCGCGACCTCGGCGACCGTCGTATCGCTCTGAACGGACGGCGCTGCGGATGAATCGGTCGACGCGTCGCTCTCGCTGTCGTCGAACGATGCGCCGTCGGGCAGCGTGTTCGAGACGTCGCCACCGGTCGCGCAACCCACGGCGCAGAGCATGCCGCACACCAACATCGGCCAGACTACGCTGCGCATCGCGGTCGCATACCACGTCACGCGCAGAGCTTCCGCTCACGCGTCGGCTCGTCGTCGTCGCCGTCGTCCTCGCGCGCGGCGTTCATGCGCTGGCGCACGTCGATCCCGAGCGCGCGGCGGAGATCCGCGTACCCGTCCGAGACCGCGAAGCGGATCAGCTCGCGGACCTTCTCGTTGGCCGAGAGGTCGAAGGGCACCACCGGCTCCTGCCGGAGAATCTTTGCAGCGACCGAGAGGTCGCCACACAAAAGGAGCCCGGCGCGCACGGCGGTCAGCTCGGAGCACTGCATGAAGCGAACGACGTCCGTCGGACGCTCGAGCTCGGTCAGAGTCGCGACGACGTGACCGAGTCGCACCCGCTCCTCGGGAGAGAGCTCACGCGCGAGGAGAGCGGCGACCCTCGCGACCTCACCAGCACGCACACCCGCGCGGGTCCTGGCCGTCGGCACGACGACCTTGGTCGCGGCGGCGAGCAGCACTTCGAGCTCGGTCACAGAGGGGAAGTGGGCGCGTACGGCGTGCTCGGAGACCAACGTCGCGAGGTGCTTTCCGAGCACGAACATCAGCTCCGGCGCCGACCAGCCCGCGAGCAAGGACGCGCCCATCAGGCTCGCGACCGGCTCGCCCGGCAGCGCGACGACCGCGCCGGGGAGGTCACGCTGCACGAACAGGTGCGCGTCGACGCCGAGGACCGTCGACGCTCCGAAGTACGCCTTCGCGGCGAGGAGCGTCGTCGTGTCCCGATGCTCACGCGTCGCCCGCTCGCTGTTGGCGCGTCGTTTCAGCATGCGCGCCGGTCGCGCGATCGTCTCGAAGACGCCGGCGAGCGCGCGATCGAGGTCTGGGTGCGCGAGCGATCGTAGCCATGCGCCGCGACCGAGCCGCGCCGAGAAGCGGGGGACACCGTGGGGGCGGAGCTCCGCGAAGCATGCGCGTTGCTCGACGTCGGCGCCGTCGAGGAACGTGAGCACGGAGGCGACGCAGTACGCGCGATCGAGCTGGCCGGTGCGCGCGTAGAGCCGGTAGAGGGCGCGGTGGTGCGCGACCTCGAGCGGCTCGCGCGCGATCGCCTGGTGGAGCTCGGCGATCGCGAGATCGGTGCGATCGGTCGCGACACAGAGATCGACGATCGCGCGCCGCTCGTGCGAGTCGTCCGGCCGGAGACGCGACGCAGCGCGGAAGGCTTCGAGGGAGGCCGCCGGATCGCCGAGGTGATCACGATGGAGGACGCCGAGCGCGTGCCACCACTCGAACGGGTCGCCGAGCGATCGCGCGAGCATCGCTCGATACGCGCCCTCGAGCGCGCGGTGATCGTTCCTACCCCGCAGGATCGACTCGACGACGCGAAACGCGGCGAGCGCGCGCGGGGGATCGTCCACGTCGAGCGCGAAGAATCGCTCGACGGCCGAGAGGATCCCTTCGGCGTCGTCGGAGGCCTGACGCGCGCGGAGGAGCGCGAGGGTCGCCCGACGATCGGCAGGCTCCATCGCGAGCACCTGCTCGAGCGCATCACCGGCGCGTGCCGGCTCTCGATCGCCCCAACGATCCGCCATCTCGCGGAGCAGCGCGAGCCGCTCGGGCCCGTCCTCGAGGACGTCGAGCATCGCGTCCTCGTGCTCCATGACGCGCGACCACGCGTGGTCCTCGCGATCGAGCTCGAGGAGCGACCGGCGCGCGGGGAGGAACGACGGATGGTGCTCGAGCGCGCGCTCGAACCCGAGGCGCGCGCGGCGTTCGTCGCCGAGCCGCAGGTGGAGATCGCCGAGACGGTGGAGCGCCGCCGGTCGTTCGTCACCTCCGAGCGCCGCGAGCACCTTCTGCTGTGCGATGAGCGCCTCCTCGAGCTCGCCGGCCTCGTACGCCGAATCGGCGAGGCCGCGCATCACATCGAGCTCCACGGTGCCGAGCTGCGTCGCGCGGCGATACGCCTCGAGCGCCCGGGCGTGCATGGAGCGCGCGGCGTAGGTGCGCGCGAGCTTCACATGGAGCTCTTGCTGCTCCGAGCGCGGCCGCCGCGTGGACGTGCGCGCGACGCGCTCGAGGATCGGCTCGACCGTCTCCCACTCGCAGCGCGCGATCAGACCGTCCACGACCGCGAGCGCCGCGTCGTCGTTCGAGGGATCGAGCGCGAACGCTTCCTCGAAGGCGTGCTCGGCCCCGCGCGGATCGTCGAGGCGATCGCGGCGGAGGCGCGCGAGCTCCACCAGCAGCCGCGCGCGCACCGACTTCGCCCCGGTGTGCCGCTGCTCTCGATCGAGGAGCCGCGCCGCCTCGGCGACGTCATCGGCATCGAGCGCGATCTCGCGCAGCGCGGACAGCGCGGGCAGGTGGCTCGGATCGAGGTCGAGCGCGCGGCGATAGAAGCCGCGTGCGGTCGCGCCGTCGCTCATCCGCACGCGATGGGCGTGGGCGAGGCGGCAGAGCGCCTCGACCTTGCGCGCGGGGTCGCCTTCTCGCTCGACGACTTCGGCCATCGCGGCGAGCGCGCGCGGGACGTCGGAGCGGCGCTCGTGGACGCGCGCGATCGCCTCGAGCGTGCTCGTACGCTCGGGATCGAGGTCGAGCGCGTGCATGTACGCATCGAGCGCGCGCTCGGGGACGTCGAGCTCGTCGAGGAGGATGCGTCCCATCGCGCACGAGGCTGCGATGCGTGACTCGAGATCGAGGGCGCCCCCGTCGCTCGCCCTCGGCCCCTCGAGGTGCCGCTCGTACGCGAAGACCGCCGCGTCCCACAAACGGAGCTTGGCGTAGCACCGTTCGAGCATGCGCCACGCCTCCTCGGTCGTGGGGGCGAGCTCCACGAGCAGCTCGAGCCGCTGCGCGGCGCGGTCGCAGTCGAGGAACTCCTGCTCGAGGAGACGCGCGAGCCGGAGGAGCAGGTCGATCCGCTCCGCGTCGTCCACCGCGTGCTCGATGCGGGCCTCGAGGACCACACGGAGCCGCGGCCACCTGCGCAGCTGCGTGCACCGGGCGTCGAGCGCGCGCAGCACGTCGACGTCGGTCGGAGCGAGGGCGTACGCGTCCTCCAGGAGCTCGAGCGCGCGCAGCTCACCACCGGGCAGCTGCGCGTGGAGCGCCGCGGTCCGGAGCCGCAGCGCATTGCCACGCGCGAGGGGCCGGTCGCGGACGCGCTGCTCGAGGAACGCCACGAGGTCGTACGCGAGGCCGCGCGCGAGGAGCACGCGCTCGAGCGCGTCGAGCGTCTCCGTGTCGTCGGGATCGAGCTCGACGATGCGTCGGAGGAGCGGCTCGGTCGCGCCGATACGGCCGGCCGCGGTGAGCACGCGGACCTTCGCACGCAGCACGTCGAGGTCGTTCGGGGCGAGCGCACGCGCCTCCTCGAGATAGGGGAGGCCCCACTCCGGCTTCGCCAGCTCGTCGCCGTACCAGCGCCCGATGCGCGTGAGGAGCGCCACGCGATCGTCCCCTGCGACGGTCTCGTCACGAAGCCAGTCGTTCGCCGCGAGGAGCAGATCTCCGAAGCGGTCGTTCCACCGCGCGAGACACTCGAGATCGCGCGCAGTCTCCTGGTCGCGGAAGTCCTCGCGGAAGGCGTCGAGCAGCACGTCGAACGCGGCCGCGTCGTCGTCGAACTCGGTCCGCAGGAGCTCGGCGATGCGGCGCAGGAGCGCAGCGCGCTCGGCGCGATGCGCGATCGGGTCGAGCGCGTCGAAGCGGCGGGCGTGCAGCTCGGCGAGGTCGGTGAAGCGACCGCCCGCGGCGTAGAGCGCCGCCAAGGCCTGATGGACCTCCGCGTCGTTCGGTGCCTCGGCGAGCAACTCCAGCAACTCCGTCTCCTGACAGCGGACTTCCAGTGCATCGGACGGACCGCGCTCGGGTTGCGCGCTCGCTTGCGCAAGTCGCGCAGGTTCGCCGTCGCGCGGGACCGAGCGCGAGTTGCGCGAATGCGTGTCCCCAACAGAAGACGGCACCTCCGACGAGGGCTGCCGCTCGGAGATCACCGCGGGATCGCACTGCAGGTCGTCACCCATTGCGGTCCCACTCAGCAACTCGCGCGCCGCGAGCGCTCCGTCTCACGCGAATATCGCTGTCATTCCGCGGTTTCGGGGTGCAGGTCGCACCTCGCGCCATCGGCTACGCTGTCCCTCCTCGTGCGCCCTCGCTCGTTCGCGTCCACCGGAAGAGGAACGGTCGTGCTCCCGGCGGCGTGGGTGCTGCTCTCCTGCGTGTCCGGCTGCGAGCCACGGAAGCCTCCTCTGCGCGCGCCCCCCGACCCGGAGCCGGTCGCGTTCGTGACCTCGACCGACGTGCGTCGCGTCGCCGTGGGTTGGAACGACATCTGTGTGCTGATGGCGGACGGCACCGTTCGCTGCAAGCAGGATTTCCGACCGTCGGGCGAGCGAAGGCTCGGCAGCTTCCTCGCGATCAGCGGCGCGGCAAAGGCCGTCGACGTCGCGGCCGGACACCATCACGCATGCGCGCGCTTGGAGAGCGGAGCCGTCGCGTGCTGGGGGAAGAACGACTCGGGGGAGGTCTCGGGCGACGAGCCGCTCGTGCGGATCGCGCGCGTCGTGCCGCTCCCCGCACACGCAGTCGAGGTCCGCGTCGGCGACACGCAGTCGTGCGCCCGGCTCGCGACCGGCGCCGTGTTCTGTTGGGGGGTCGTCGCGGGCAGCGCGCACGCCCCGCCGACGGAGCTCACGTGGTTCGCCAACGCGGCGGGGCTCGCGCTGTCGGTCGACGCGCTGTGCGCCTTCTCCGCGACCGGCCTCTTGCAGTGCTCCCTCGGCGGCGGTCTCCGGGTCGAGCCCGTGGGTGAGGCGCACGTCACGCGCGTCACGCTCGGTCGCTATCGGGGCTGCGCCGCGATCGACGACGGGACGGTGCGCTGCTTCGCGCTCTCGCTCCCGAAGAGCGCTCCGGTTACGGGCAAGCCCGGGCCGTGGGGCGAGCCCATCGCCGGTCTCTCCGACGTCGTCGAGCTCGCGGCCGGGACGTCGCATGTGTGCGCGCGGAAGAAGGACGGATCCGTATGGTGTTGGGGTGACAACCAGTACGGCCAGCTCGGGAACGGATCGCGCGCGGCCAGCGGCGAGCCGACGCTCGTGAAGAAGCTCAACGACGCGACGGAGCTCTTCGCAGGCGGCGATCGCACGTGCGCCCGACGCGCCGATGGCATCGTGTGTTGGGGCGCCGATCTCCTCGGCGACGCGTTCTATCGCGCGCTCACGGGGCTCTCGTCCGATCCCGGTCCGCCGGGCCCGAACGACTCGCTGGTACCGGAGACGCTGCGCGTTCCGGTGTTCACCGGCACGCCCGGGGGTGCGCATTGAACGCGGCCGTGCTGCTGTTCGTCTCGCTCCCCGCGCAGACCTTCGTACCGTGGGCGCCGGTTTCGACCGCGGGCGAGCCGCCGAAGCCGCGCGAGATCGAGGACACCGACCACGACGAGGTCCGGCTGCGCGTCGGCGTCGGTTACCTCGGTCGCTTCGACGCGCCGCTCGGGCGCGCGCGCGAGGCCGAGCCCGTGCACATGCTCGGCATCCGTTTCTGGTTTCGTCGCAGCGTCGGGCTCGACGTCGGTCTCGGGGCCGGCGCGCGCTTCGGCAACGACGACTCCGCGACGGGCCCGAGCGCCGTCGCCTTGGCCGCGCGCGTGTCGCTCCCGGTGGCGCTCGTGGTGACGAAGCACCTCACGCTCTTCGTCGCTCCGACCGTCGCCTTCGGTTGGGCCGGCGCAACGGTCCCGGGTCGCACCGAGATCTCGCCGATCACCGCGCTGCCGCGCACGCCCCCGGACGCACGCCATCAGGGAACGCGCCTCGCGGTCGGGGCGCGCATCGGTGGCGAGCTGCAACTCGGGTTCATCTCCGCGGCGCGCTTGTCGTTGACGGGGACGGTTGGCTTGGACGCCGACTGGCGGCGTGGCTCGACACGCGCGGCCGCGGAGCCGACCACGCGCGATCCCGAGCCGCAGGCGGTGACGTCGACGTCGTCGCAGATCTCGATCCGCACTGCGTTCGCAGACGATCCGTGGGCCGCCGTGCTCGGGAACGTCGCGCTGCTCGCCTACTTCTGAGGGCAGGTCTCGACGGTCCGGCGCACGCATCGTCCGCGGAGGCACTCGTCGCTGCACTCGTGCGACGAGGCGCACGTCTCCCCCTCGGGCTTCGCCGCGCGGCAGCGACCCTCACCCACTCCCGAGATGCAGCGCGCAGGCGCCTCGCAGAGGATCAACGCATTCGCGGTGAGCGCGCAGGCGTCACCCAGCCTCGCGACGATCGTGGCGCGGCACACCGAGTCCTGCGCGCAGGTCGTCGCGCCGAACGCGTCGCATTCACCGAAGCCGGCGCACAGTGCGTCGGGGGCCTTCCGCGGGACGCAGCGATCGACGTCGCAGTAGAGGAGCCGGCTACACGGAGCATTCGGTCCGCACGCCGCGTCGCGCCCTCCAAGGGTCGCGCAGTCCCCCGCGAGCGTGCACACTCGTCCGCCGCCGCACTCTCCGCCCACGCAGCGCCGCTCGGGGAGCGCCGCGCAGACACCGCAGGCCGTCTCGGCCTCCCGCGCGCAGAACGTGCTCGCGCATTGTTCGTGGAACGTGCACGCGGCGCCGAGCTCCCGCGCTCCCGGCGGCACGTCGCAGACGTCGGGGTACGCAGTGAGCAGCACGTCGCACGCGGACTGCGCGACGCTCTCGGCGCACGCCGTGATCTGCGCGGGCGATCGCTTCGAGCCGCCGAGGCCGGCGCGCGCGAGACATCGATCGCGGAGGTCGACGACGCACGTCGGCCCGAGCGCAGTCCGCGCGAGGAAGGGCGCGCACTCCGCGAGGCGCGCGCACTCACGGTCTGCGAGCGTGCGACAGGCGATCGCGCGCGGTGAGGTCTCGAGCCACGATCCCGCGTCCACGATCACCTCGTCGGCGCCGAAACCGCACCCCGCGCAACCCGCAAAGGCGACGAGCGCGAGCAAGCTCACGGGGCGCACTGCTGCACCATCCTCATCGTACGTCCGCTCGCGCATTGCCACCGCTGCATACCCGTGACGCGCACGACGCACTCGACGAACGCGCCGGAGTACCCGCTGATCTGCTCCACGGCGACGACGCAGCCCTCCGCGTCGACCACCAGCGCGAGGTCCCCGCACAAAAAACCGACCTCGCCGCTGCATTGCTCGAAGACCGCGCGCACGCTCTTGCTCGGACCGAAGTCGTCTCCGCCGAGACAGATGCTCGGTCGCGCGGTGCAGATGTCGCCGCCGGCCTCGCGGCTCCAGGTCTCGACGAAGACGTCTTCGAGCGGTGGCGCGCCGTCGACGGTTCTCGCGACGTCGGACTCGGAGCCCGCGTCGTCGACGGCGGCGAGCGACAGGCGCGAGCGCGACGCGCAGCCGAGGGCGACGCACGCGGTGAGCGCGCAGAAGAGCCGCATGGAGGTCGACGAAAGGGTAGCGTACGGGGGACGACGATGCGTCTCGCGTGTCTCCTCCCGCTGATGACGGCGCTCGCGTCGACGAACGCGTCTGCCGACGAGCTGGTGATGACCTCGGGCGCCACCGGGCTCTTGCACCTTCCGAGCGCGCACACCTCGCCCGCGGGGACGCTGCAGGGCGCGTTGTTCGTCGATCTCTATACGTACGCGGGCTTCCTCTGCACGAAGGACCATCCGTGCGGCAGCGTCACCCGGGACGTCCATCGCCACACCGGTGCCACGGCCGTGGTCAACGCGACGCTGGTGCCCGGCCTCGAGACGTACCTCACCGGTCGCACGTACGTGAACGACAACTCGCAGTCGCCCGAGGTCCTGCAGGTGATCGGGGACACCACGCTCGGCGCCAAGTACGCGCGCGCCCTCGGCGACGCGGTGTCGCTCGGCGGCACGTTCGACGTACTGTTCGCCGGCGCGTCCGGAAGCTCCGGCTTCACGCTCTCGGGAACGAGCCTCCGCGCCCGCGCGCTCTCCACGTTCACGATCCGGCGGATCCGTTGGCACATCGGCCTCGGCTACGTCTTCGACAACAGCGCGGCGCTCGTGCGTGACGTCGAGGCGAGCCGCGGTCGCGCGATCACCCGGGTCGAGCGGCAGGGCCTGGCGATCAACCGCGCCGATCGCATCGAAGTGAGTGTCGGGGAGGACCTCGGCGATTCCGTGATCCGTCCATTCGGCGAAATCGCGCTGTCGATCCCGGTCCGCAGACAGGGCTATGTGTGCGCCGGTGCGGACGACCCATGCGGCTCGGCCTGGCCCGTTCGGGCAACCATCGGCGTGCGTTGGCTGCCGTTCCTCCGCGAGCACAGCTCGCTGTGGACGATGGCCGCGCTCGACACTTCGACGACGCAATATGTGTCCGAGCTCGCGCCGCAGCCCGCATACACGTTCTGGCTCGCGGTCGGCTTCGTCCTCGGTACGTCGGAGCCCGCGCCGCGCATCCTCCTCCAGAAGGTCGACGTCGAGACGCCAGTCCCCTCCGTCACGATCCGCGGCCTCGTGCACGTCGCCCACACCCAGACGCCGATCGCCGACGCCATCGTCAGCTACATCGGCGCGAAGCGATCGCAGCTCTCGACCGACCCCGGCGGCCACTTCGGCGACGAGGTCCCCCCCGGAACCTACGAGCTGCGCGTGCGCGCGCCCGGGTTCGCCGAGAACGTCTGCGGCGGCACCGCAATCTACGTCAAAGGAAAGCCGAACGTCCTCACGCTCGACTGCCCGCTCGAGCCGCTCGTGACCCCGTGACTACTTGAGCGCCTCGGAGCCGCCGATGATCTCCATCAGCTCCTTCGTGATCGCTGCCTGACGCGCTCGGTTGTAGACGAGCGTGAGCTTGTTGATCATCTCCTTCGCGTTCTTCGTCGCGGCGTCCATCGCGGTCATGCGCGCGCCGTGCTCGGACGCGACCGACTCGAGGAGCGCACGGAAGACCGCGATCTGGACGTAGAGCGGGAGCAGCCGATCGAGGAGCGCTTCGCGGCTCGGCTCGTAGAGGAAGTCCTGCGCGGTGCCTGCTTCGCCGCCGGAGGTGGGCTCGACCGGGAGCAGACGCTCGATCTTGCCCACCTGGGTCATCGCCGACTTGAACTCGTTGTAGACGAGGTACACCGCGTCGAACTGCGCACCGGTGCCGCGCTCCAACGCCTGCTCGACGGCGTGCTCGGCAGCTTCCTGGGCGGTCTCGCCGGCGTGCGGCTTGGCGCCGGTGTAGAGGTCGATGATCTGCGCGGCGATCGTGTCGCCGTCGCCGAGATCGATCTTCTCGTTCACGGCGGGGAGCTCCGCGAGGATCTCGGCGCCCCGTCGACGGAAGTAGTCACGCGGCCGGCGGCCGACCGTCATGAAGACGACGTTCTTGCCCTCGGCGCGCAGCTCCTTCCAGCGACGCTCGGCCGCGCGGTTGATCTGCGCGTTGAACGGACCGGCGAGCCCGCGGTCCGAGCCGATGACGACCAACAGCACCTTGTGCTCTGGGCGACGTTCGAGGAGCGCGTGCACCGCATCGTTCGGTCCGATGCGGAGCGCGACACCCGCCAGCACCTCGGTCGTCTTGACCGCGAACGGACGGATGTCGGTGATGCGCTGCTGCGCACGACGGAGCCGCGCCGCGGCGACCATCTTCATCGCGCGAGTGATCTTCTGTGTCGACTTCACCGACACGATGCGCTTGCGGATGGCTTTTAGTGAGGGCACTGGAGGCTCCGGTCAGTCGTCAGTCGTCAGTCGTCAGTCGGCTCGCGGTCTACGGTTTGCGGCTCACGGTTTCGAGAACCGTGAACCGTCGGCCGTGGACTGTGAGCCTTCTCGTCACTCGGCCGCGTCAGCCTTCTTCTCTTCGGCGACGAAGCCCTCGTTGAAGGCAGCGATGGCCTTCTTGAGGGCCGCGGTCACGTCGTCCTCGAGCTTCTTCTTCGTGCGGATCAGCTCGAGCACGTTCGGGTGCTTCGCGTCGAGGAAGGCGTAGAGCTCCTTCTCCCAGCGGCCGAGCGACGCGACGGGGAACTGATCGAGGAGGCCCTGCGTCGCAGCCCAGATCGTGACGACCTGCTTCTCGACCGGGAGCGGCACGTACTGCCCCTGCTTGAGGATCTCGACGAGGCGCTGACCGCGCGCGAGCTGACGCTGCGTCGCGGGGTCGAGGTCCGAGGCGAACTGCGCGAAGGCGGCCATCTCGCGGTACTGCGCGAGGTCGAGGCGGAGGGTGCCGGCGATCTTCTTCATCGCGCCGATCTGCGCGTTGCCACCGACGCGGCTGACAGAGATGCCGACGTTGATGGCGGGACGAACGCCCGAGTAGAAGAGGTCCGACTCGAGGAAGATCTGGCCGTCGGTGATGCTGATGACGTTCGTCGGGATGTACGCCGAGACGTCGCCGGCCTGGGTCTCGATGATCGGCAGCGCGGTCAGCGAGCCGCCCGAGTGCGGATCCTTCACGAGCTCGTGATCGGCCTTCCCCTTCAGGATGCCCTCGGCTTCGTGCTTCCCCTCGTCACCGACGTACATCTTGCCGTCGAAGCCGCGGAAATTCATGTCGCCATCGGGAACCTTGGTGCCCTTGGGGACGATGTAGCGGCGCTCGCCCATCTTCGCGGCGCGCTCGAGGAGGCGGCTGTGGAGATAGAAGACGTCGCCCGGATACGCCTCGCGGCCCGGCGGACGACGGAGCAGCAGCGAGAGCTGGCGATACGCGACGGCGTGCTTCGACAGGTCGTCGTAGATGCAGAGCGCGTGGCGGCCGCTGTCGCGGAAGTACTCGCCCATCGTGACCGCGGTGTACGGACAGAGGAACTGCATCGGAGCGGACTCCGAGGCGCCCGCCACGACGATCGTCGTGTACTCCATCGCGCCGTACGCCGACAGGCGATCGACGACGTTCGCCACCGTCGACAGCTTCTGGCCGATCGCCGAGTAGAAGCAGTGAACGCCCTGCCCCTTCTGGTTGATGATCGTGTCGAGGGCGACGGCGGTCTTGCCGACCTGCCGGTCACCGATGATCAGCTCGCGCTGTCCGCGGCCGATGGGGATCATCGCGTCGATCGCCTTGAGGCCGGTCTGCAGCGGCTCCTTGACGGGCTGGCGGATGATGATGCCGGGCGCCTTGACCTCGATGCGGCGGCGGTGCGGCGTCTCGATCGGGCCCTTGCCGTCGATCGGCATGCCGAGTGTGTTGACCACGCGACCGACGAGCGCCTCGCCGACGGGGACGTCCGCGATGCGGCCGGTGCGCTTGACGGCGTCGCCTTCCTTCACGCCCTCGACGGCGCCGAAGACTGCGGCGCCGACGTTGTCCTCTTCGAGGTTGAGGACGATGCCGTAGAGACCGCCCGGGAACTCGAGGAGCTCGCCGGCCATCGCGCCTTCGAGACCGTAGATGCGCGCGATGCCGTCACCGACGGTGAGGATCGTGCCG
The DNA here is from genome assembly GCA_046593995.1 of Polyangiales bacterium. Classification (GTDB taxonomy): domain Bacteria; phylum Myxococcota_A; class Polyangia; order Polyangiales; family JADJMO01; genus JALHOE01. Next base: position 5,053 of record JBKJQC010000448.1, on the reverse strand, counting down.
GTCTCGCTGACCTGCGCCGCCTTCTCGTAGTTCTGGATCTGCTTCTTGATGATCTGGCTGATTTCTTCGGCGCGGAGCTGCATGGGTAATCCCGGTCTAGGGTCTAGGGTCTAGGGTCTAGGGTCTGGCCTCTCGGGTCTCTCGCGCGCCTCGCGGCGAAGGTCTCGGGCCCTGGACCCTAGACCCTAGACCCTAGACCTCTCGAATCAGTGCGGGAGGAGCTCCGTCTTGAGCTCCTCGAGGCGAGTGCGGAGCGAGCCGTCGATGATCGTGTCGCCGACGCGCGTGACCACCCCGGAGATGAGGGTAGGGTCCACGGAGCGCTCGACGAGCACCTTGCTCTTGAAGCGTGCTTCGAGGGCGCGGACGAGGTTCGCGACGAACGCGTCCGTGAGCGGGGCGGCGCTCGTCACGGTCGCGCGCAGCACGCCGGCGCGGCGGTCGGCCATCTCGCGGAGGGCCTTCGCAATCGCAGGGAGCGCCTTGAGCCGGTTGTTGTCGGCGAGGAGACTGATCGCGTTCTTCGTCATCTGCCCGGCGCCGAGGCGAGAGGCGATCTCGACGAAGACCGCTTTGCGGGCGTCGCGCGGGATCTGCGGGTTGTCGCGCACGTCTCGCAGATCGGGGCTCTGATCGACGGTCTCGGCGATGGCGGCGATGTCGCGCACCATCGCGTCGAGGGTCCCGGTCTCGGCGCCGATCTCGATGAGCGCCTTCGCGTAGCGACGTGCAACGGCACCGATCACGAGGCACCTCCGCTCGGGCGCGCGGGCGAGGCGCCCAGGCTTTGTGAGGGCGGACTCTGGGACAGTTGCTTCACGTACTCGTCGGCGAGACGCTCGTGGTCCGACGCGCCGATGCGCGACTTCAGGACCTGCTCTGCGGCCGTGCTCGCGGCTTCGACGGTGAACGCGATCATGTCGAGACGGAGCTGCTTCATCTCCTGGTCGAGGAGGAACGTCGCGTCCTTCTTCATGCGTTCGGCCTTCTCTTCGGCCTCCTTCACGATGCGCGCGCGCTCGCCTTCGCCGGCCTTGATGATGTCGCCCTTGATGCGCTGGAGCTCCTCTTCGAGCGTCTCGAGGCGCGTCGTGTACTCCGCGAGCCGGGCCTCGGCCTCAGCCTTGATCTTCGCGGACTCTGCGAGATCCTTCGCGACGGTGTCGTGACGCGCTTGCAGGCCGTCAGCGATCGGCTTCTTGCCGGCGCGATAGTAGATGAAGAACAGGATCGCCGCGTTCAGCAGCAGGTACGCGAAGGGCGTGACCGGCACGATCGGGTTGCCGTGCGCGTCCTTCTCGCCACGCGCAGCCTTCTCGCGCTCCGCGGTGTAGCGCGCGTGGTCGGCGAAGTTGAAATCGCTCGGCGCGTGGTAGCTGCCGCCGTGCGCTTCGCCGTGCGCGGACGCTGAGCCATGTGGAGCCGCGTGCGGTGCGCCGGGCGCGTGCGGATCGGCGTGACCGCCCGCGTGCGGATTCGCCGCGGTGGCAGCGCTCTCGGCGGGCGGATGCTGCGTCGGGAACGTGAGCCCGGTCGTCGCGGGCGGAGCCGGTGCCGCCGGTGCGGCCGGAGCGGGCGCGACGGCGGAGGGAGCCTGCGCGCTCGCTTCGTTCGGCACGATCGTCGTGAGGACGACCGCCGAGAACCCCGTCACGCCGGCGAGCACGAGGCGGCCGGGGCGGGTCGCGATCCAGCGGCGCAGGCGCGCGAGGAAGTCGAGGCGGCTCACGGCTTCACCTCGCGTCCGAGGACGCGGCTCGCAATGTCGGTCGCGAGGGTCTTCGAGAGGGTGCCGAGCTCGCCCTCGAGCTGGGTGCGCTCCTTCGCGATGCGCCCGCGGCCCTCGTCGAGCAACGCGTTCGTCTCGGCGCGGACCTTCGCGAGGATGACCTGCTCCTTGCGCAGACCCTCCTGGCGGATACGGTCGCGCTCCATGCCGGCGGCCCGCTTCACCTCGCGGACCTCCTCCTCGTACTTGGCCATCTTGGCGTCGGCCTCGGCGTAGAGTTGCCGCGCCTCGTCCTTGGCGCCGCCGATCCGCCGCTCGCGCTCCTCGAAGAGGGCCAGCATGGGATCGAACAACAGCGGGCGCAGGATGAGGAACAGCAAGAAGAAGAGCGTGATTTGCGCCGCGAACGTCAGGTCGAGGTCGACCACGACGCCGCCGCTCGCGAGCGCGTCGCGCGCGGACGACAAACACTCGAAGAGTGCGCCAGTCTGGACGGAGGTCAGGGCCATGAAGAGCCTTCGTGAGCGCCGCGGCGCATAGCCAACGCGTGCAGAATTGCAGGGATACCGCGCCGCGGCGCGCGTGTACCAGGGGCTCCAGCTGCTGTCCAGCGCGTGACCAGGCTCCTCTGGCCATGCCCCGAAGCAGCACGAGCTCGACCGTGCGGAGCACACTGAGCGCGTGAACGGGTACGAGCGGCGCGCACTCGGACAAATAGATAACGCGGGGCCTCCGAGCGGCTTGCGGCGGCCCCGGGGTGGGTCCAAGATCGGGCCTCACCCAAACGTTTGCCGCGCGCGCGGGTCGGAAGGGGAAAGGCGAGAGCCGAGGGAGCGATGGCGAACCTGGTGATGGAAGGGCGAGTACTCGCCGGCAAGTACGAGTTGGTGAAGCTGCTCGGACAGGGCGGCATGGGCGCCGTGTACGAGGCGCGCAACCATCTCGGTAAGCGCTTCGCGGTGAAGCTCCTGCTCAAGCCGGAGTTCGCCGAGGATCCCGGTCTGACGGCGCGCTTCTTCCGCGAGGCAAAGGCCTCCGCCGCGATCGAGAGCGAGCACATCGTCGAGGTGTACGACACCGGCGTCGATCCGGAGACCAACTTCCCGTTCATCATCATGGAGCTCCTCAAGGGAGAGGACCTCGAGCACACGATCGCGCGCGTCGGGGCGCTGAACTGTGTAGGGGCCGCGCGCGTCATCATGCAAGCGGCGAACGGCCTCGGTCGCGCGCACGAGACGGGCATCGTCCATCGCGACATCAAGCCTGCGAACATCTTCATGACCGCCCGCGAGAGCGGCGACTCGGTCGTGAAGATCCTCGACTTCGGCATCGCGAAGCAGACGATGGAGGCGCTCGCGTCGAACGAGGGCGCCGGTCTCACGAAGACGGGCTCCATGCTCGGCACGCCCCTCTACATGTCTCCCGAGCAGGCCCAGGGCCTGAAGACGATGGACGGCCGCACCGACCTCTGGTCGCTCGGCATGTGTCTCTACGAGGCGCTCTCCGGTCGCACGCCGTGGGGCGACGTCGACACGCTCGGCGCGCTCATCCTCTCGATCTGTTCGCGTGACGTCACGCCGCTGCAGGATCTCGCGCCGTGGGTTCCGCCGGAGCTCGCGAAGGTCGTCCACTGGACGCTGCTCCGCGATCAGGGGCAGCGCTGCCCGAACGCGCGCGCGCTCGTCGATGCTCTCCGCCCGTTCGCCGGCGGCTCGTCGCAGATCACGCCAGAGGTGCTCCTCGGCGTCGAAGAAGCGGCGCGCGCGCAGGTGGCCGCCCGAGCGGAGATGCCCTCGAACCCGAGCGTCACCGCGACGTCGTCGTCCGTGGTCCTCACGTCGAGCTCCACGAGCCAGACGCGCGAGATCGACTCGAAGAAGAAAGGGTCCGTCGCGCCGATCATCGCGGCGATCGCCGTCTTCGGCATCGTCGTCGTCGGTGGTGGCGTCTTCGCCGCGACCCAGCTCGGCAAGAAGGACGAGCCGAAAGGGGCAGCGATCGCTGCGACGACCGCCGACACCACCGCCGTGAAGGTTCCCGTGCCGACGCCGACCGTCGAAGCACCGCCCGCCGAGAAGACCGGCACGGTCGCCGTGAAGGCGCCGAAGGGCGCAACGATCAAGATCGGCAACAAGGAAGCGAAGCTCGAAGACGGCAAGCTGAAGCTCACCGGGATGCCGGGCCAGATGTACATCGTCAACATCGACATGGCCGGCAAGCCGAACTTCATGCAGGTGGTCTACATGACCGAAGACGGTCCGACGCCGAACTCGATCGATACCGCCGAGGGTCCGGTGGTGGTGCAGAAGCCGGTTGCGGGGAAGAAGCCCGCCGTCGCGGGGACGTCGACCGGAGGAGCAGCCGCACCGCCCCCTCCGACCGGTGGTGGAGGGGCAGCTGCGCCGCCGCCTCCGCCGAAGGAGAAGCCCAAGCCGAAGGTCGAGACGACGTTCGAGTGAGCTCACTCGCATGACGTGGAAGCCCGCGCGCGATCACCGCCGCGGGCTTCTCTCATTTCAGCTTGGCGAGCGCGCGGAGCTCCGGCTCGCTGTCGATCAACAGGAGCACCGCGCCGCGCGGGACCGCGAGCATCCGCGATGCGAGCTCGACGTCGCCGTCGGCAGCGTCGAGCGCGTGCGCGATCGCCTTGCGCAGCTGGATGCGCTCGTTTTCGTCGAAGCGCCCGTGCATGTCGCCGTCGAGGCGCTCGCGCAGTCCCGTCGCATGACGCGCCATCACGTCACCCCGCGCATGTTCCGCGGCCACTCGCGCACTTCTCGGATCGACTCCTCGACGCGGTCGAGCCAGTCGCTCCCCTTGCGTACGAACGATCCGAACCCGAGCTGCCGCAAGAGCGTCACGTCGCGCGGCTGGGCAGCAGCGCTGAGCGCGACGACCTTCGTCTGCGGAGCGACGTTCGAGCCCCGCAAGTACATGCACAGCTCGACGCCGTTCATGCCGGGGAGACCGAGGTCCAGGAGCAGGAGCTCCGGCGGAGCCTGACGGAGATGGGCGAGCGCCGTCTCGGCGTCGCGTGCGACGCGCACGGAGGCGTCGGGAGCGACCTCGCGCACGAAGCTCTCGAGCACGTCGGCGCACGCCCTGTCGTCGTCGACCACGAGGACCGAGATGGGTCGCGTCATGGAGGTGCGGTCGTCGAAGACGGTGCGCAGCGCGCCGGCGACCGCATCCATGCTCGGCGGTCGATCGGCCGGCTCGCGGGACAACATGGCGTCCACCAACATCACGAGGCGCGGCGGCACGTCGGCGCGCTTCGTCGCGACCGAGGGGGGGGGCTCGCGCAGCTGCCGGAGCACGAGATCG
>JBKJQC010000280.1:0-4436 GCA_046593995.1 Polyangiales bacterium | reverse complement strand
GAGGTTGCCGTAGATGCGCTGGAAGAACGCCGGGAGCGTCTGCACGCCGCGATCGAGGTTGTAGATCGGGAACCGATACTCGGCGTTGAACAGCTGGAACACCTCGCCGAAGCGCGCGCCCGGCTTGTAGCCGCGGAGCGCGATCCCTGGCTGGATGAGCAGGTTGCGGAGCGCGTCGGGGAGGGGGATGTCGGTGAAGCCGCCGAGCACGAACGCCCCGCGCCGTCCCCAGTCACCGGTGCTCGCGCCACCCTGCGCGTGGAGCGCGAGCACGTGATGACGGCGCCACGGCATCGGGATGTAGCCGACGGTGTTGTAGCTCGCGACCAAGACGTTGTACTGCCCACCGAGCTCCGGACGCGCCACGTCGAGGTTGACCGAGATCGCGAAGCCCTTCTCCGCCCCGACCGACCAGAGGAACCGCTGCACGTTCGACCACGCCCACCCGAGGCGGAGCGTCGAGAGGTACCCCGTCTGCGGGAACACCGGCAGCCGCGAGTAGGGATCGAAGGCGTCCATCGGGAAGCCGTCGAGCGCCTTGAAGTGCGAGAACGAATACGTCAGCGCCACGGACTGCGAGTTGAACGAGCGATTGAGCGGGACCTGGATCCCGGTCTCGATCCCGACCGACTGCTCGACCCAGATCGGCTGCTGATCCGAGAAGCGATACCCGCCGCGCGGCGCGATGTAGCGGAACAGGCGCAGCCGCGTGTCCCACGGCATGTTGCGATAGATGTACGTGAGGTCGGTGCCGGAGACGCCCTTCTCGAAGCTCGCCGTGATGCCCGCCGCGAAGAGGTGCATTCCGACGACGTCGCTCCCGCGCGTGATCACCGTGACCGCTTCGCCGAACGCGTCGGGCGCATACGTGAACTCCCACACGTAGGGGCGGAGCGTGGGCCACGGGTTGTACTTCTTCGCGGTCACCGCGAGGTGCTTCGGATCCGGGGCGCGATGACCGCGCGTGTCGACGTAGGCCTCGGCGTCGGTCCACTTCGACGGGTCGAGATCGAGCTCGTAGAGGTCGAAGCCTTCGTGGCCGTAGCCGACGTAGACCATGTGCTTGCCGTCGGCCGAGACGTCGGGCTGGAAGGCGCCCTTCACCACGTTGGTGACCTGCTTCGTCACGGTCGTCGCCAGGTCGTAGGCGTAGATGTTGGCGATGCCGGTTCGATCGCTCGAGAAGAAGAGCGTTCGGCCGTCGGGCGCGAACACGGGACCGGTGTCGAGCGCGCGGTCGTGCATCAGCGGCGTGATGGTGCCGGTCATCACGTCGACGATCTTCACGTCGCGATAGCCGCCCTCGTTCCACGCGCTGAACGCGATCTTCTTCCCGTCGGGTGACCAGCGAGGCGTGTAGATCTGATCGAACCGCGTCTGCCCGAGCATCTTGCGCGGCGGTCCGAGCGGGGCGCCGGTCGCGCCGTCGAGATCGGACACGTAGAGGAACGTCGTCCCTTGCTTGTTCACGACGTACGCGACCTGCGTGCCGTCGGGCGAGATCGAGGGCTCGTTCGCGCGGAGGCCGAACGACAGGCGCTCTCCCTGCTCGGTCTCGCTCCCCCAGTCCCCCTTCGCGCGGCGGAAGAGGTCCCAATAGAAGTAGATGCGCATCTTCGACGACTCGACCGAGTCGTAGACGAGCGAGCCATCGGCGAGCCACGCAGGCGTCGATGCGCCGGCGGTGCGCGTGACGAGCTCGCCCTTCGTGTAGACCGTGTCGCTCCCCGGCTTCGGAGGGCGGGCGCCGACTGCGTAGATACCGCCCGTCGTGTGTCCGTCGCCGCGGAAGTACGAGATGCGCCGCGGGAACTCCCCGAGGACCGGCGCCGGCATGTAGCGCGGGTGCGACGCCTCCTGTCCGTGGAAGGTGACGCGGCGCCCTTCACGGAGCCCCTTCGCGAGGACGTCGGCCTTCTGCTTCGCGTAGCGCTTCCGCATCCACGCGATCCATCCCTCGTAGAGCTCGACGTAGGTCTTGCCGGTCTGACGATGAATCGCGCGGTTGATCCCGAACGGGATGATCTGATCGCTGTAGTCGGCGGCGACCTGCCGGAGCGCCTCGAACCCGTAGATCTCGTCGATGTAGCCGAGAAAATGCGAGCCGTAGAGGTACCAGAGGTTCCCCTGCGGCCAGCGGCGTGGCGTATGCGAGACCTGATCGATCGGCGCGATGTTGTCCGCGAGGACGTCCGCGCGCAGGTACATGTCGAAGATGCTCGAGCGATTCCGACCGCCGGTCGTGTATCGGGTCTCGAGGAGCACCGCGAGACCCTCGAGGAGCCAGCGCGGCTGCATCTGGTTCGGCGAGTACTGCTTGCCGACGATCGCGTTGTAGATCGCGGGTACCCCCGTGATGTGATCCGTATGGAGGATGTGCGTGTACTCGTGCGTGATCAGCTCGGTCTGCCAGTCGTCGTAGTCGTTGAGCGGCGACAGGTCGTCCGGCGCGGTGACGTAGAGGCGCACGGTGTTGAAGGGGAGCGAGGTCGCGGAGCCGTTCGCGAAGTCGGTGTCGTCGGTGACCACGACGTTCGTGAGCTCCTTCGGCGCCCACCCCATCGGCCCGGTCAGCTGCGTGTGGACCGACTCGCAGATGTCCGCGACGCGGCGGGCCACGTGCTCGAGCCCCTTGTGCGCGTGGATGCGGAAGTGCGCGGTCTCGATCGTCTGCCACACGAGCGACGGATCGCCGACGGCGCGCGCGTCACGTGGAGCGAGCGCGAACGACAGCAAGAGCGCGAGCAGGGAGAGAACGCGTACGGCGACCACGCACTTGCTCGGTCGTGCGCGCCACTGTCGCTCCACCTCGACGTCCTCCGGAATCTTCGGCGAAACAGTGGCGGCGAAAGAGCCGTCGGCCCCGCTCAGAGATCGTCGTAGAACAGCGGCTCGCGATTCCGGACGTAGCGTTGGATCAGCTGACGCTGCTCCTGCGAGACACCCTGGAGCTGCGCGCCGAACCCGGGCGGCGCGTCCGGGTTGTCGCGGCTCTCGCGCGTCCATTTCACGATGCCGCCGCAGTCGAAGAAGTAGCCACCGGGGAGGTGCACGCGCAGCTGGATGCGCGCGTTGATTTTCGGGACGTTGTAGGTCGCGACGAAGATGCCGCCGTGGTCGACGACGTCGTTGCCGTTGAGCGTCTTGTAGAAGTTCGACGGCGAGTGCGCCCCGAGCTCCGCTTCCACCGTGTTCGCCGAAGGGCGGAGGCTGTCCGGAGGATTGGGCTCGAGCGAGGGTCGGTGCACGCCGCCGGGCTCGAGCCTCCCGCCGCCGCTGCCGGTGGGCGCGGTGTTCTGGATCGGCGGAGCAGGCTGGTGCTGCGGCTGCGGCGGCTGGAACTGCGGCGCCGGTGCGGGCGGCTGGTATTGCGGCTGCGGCGGGTGGTATTGCGGCTGCGGCGGCTGGAAGTGCGTCGGCTGCGGCGGCGGCTGGTATTGCGGTTGCGGCTGCGGCGGCTGGTATTGCGGCTGCGGCGGCGCTTGGAACTGCGGCTGCGGTGCGGCTTCGAGCCTCGTCAGCGAGTGGACGTGGCCGAGCGATCCAGCGACCGCGGCCATCGCTTGTTCCGCGGCGGGGTGACCGGTCTGGATCGTCTGCAGCCTGCCGAGCGCTTCGCGCAGCGCCGAAAGCGCGACGTCGGCGTGCGGCTTCACGGCGGGGACCGTCCCGTCGCTCCGCTCGGCGCTCATGAGCGAGCCCATCGCGCGCGCGATCGGCTCGGCGGCGTCGAGGAAATCCGGCGGCAGCCCTGGGGTCTGCAGGAGGTTGAGACCTTGCGCGAGCCCCTCGCGCGCGGTGCGCGCCGTCATCCGCGGATCCTGCGTCATGTGCGGCGCCAGTCTCTCAGAGATTTTCCTCCGAGGCCATCGCTTCGCCACGCGCCGTCGACACCGTCGACACCCGTCGACACCCGTCAGGACAGCGTGACCTCGTCCTTGCCGAGCACCGCGCGGCCGCGCTCGTCGAGGCGCAGGAGCATTTCGACGGCGTCCTCACCGTCGCCGTAGTAACGCTCGCGTAGACCCATCGCGACGAAGCCGAAGCTGCGGTAGAGCGCGATCGCCGCGGCGTTCGTGCGACGGACCTCCAGGAGCACGAGCCGCACGCGATGCTCCACCGCGAAGGCCAGCGCCGTCTTCATCAAGGCCCGCGCGTGCCCCCGCCGGCGCTGGGTCTCGAGGGTGGCCACGTTCAGCACGTGGAGCTCGTCGGCGACCAGCCACGTCGCGACGAAACCGACGACCGAGGAGTCACCTTCCCGACCCGAGCGCGCGACCCAGAGGTGCGCCCACGACCGCGAGAGCTCGCCACGCAGCTGCGACTCGTCCCACGCCGAGCTACCCGGAGAGCTCGCGTCGATGGCCACGACGGCGGCGACGTCCTCTTCGCGCATGCGATCGACGACGACGGCGGCCGAACCCGCGTTCGTGGTG
>JBKJQC010000261.1:0-12009 GCA_046593995.1 Polyangiales bacterium | reverse complement strand
AGAAGGACGTGAGCGAGCGCGGGCCGACCGCGAAGTACGCGACGACCATGAGCGCCGTGAGGACCAAGAACGCACCGAGCGCGCGCTTGCGGCTCTTCATCACCTGGCTCGCGACGCCGCTCGCGAGATCGCCCGCCGCGAGCCCGATGTACGCCCACTTCACCGACTCCGCCGCGATCGGCGGAACGGTCATGCCCATCGCCGCGCCGAGCTCGGGGGAGAACGTGATGAGGATGCCGACCGCGTACCAGATCGGTACTCCCACCAGGATGATGCCGACGTAGCGCCGCACGCGATCGCGGTTGCGGAACAGACCGAAGAAGTCACCGCGCTTGGCCGTCGACGCCTTCACCGACTCGAAGAGCCCGGATTCGAGCACGCCGATGCGGAGCAGGAGGAGCGCGAGCCCGAGGCCGCCGCCGACGAAGTACGCGACGCGCCAGTCGAACATCCGGCCGACCTGCGCGGCGACGACGGCGCCGAGGATGCCGACGGTGGCGACGATCGTCGTGCCGTAGCCGCGCGCCTCTCGGTGCATCACCTCGCTCACGAGCGTGATCCCTGCGCCGAGCTCCCCGGCGAGCCCGACGCCCGCGACGAACCGCCAGAAGGCGTAGGTCTCCACGGAGTGCACGAGGCCGTTGGCGATGTTCGCGACCGAGTAGAGCGCGATCGATCCGAAGAGCACGCTCAGACGACCGCGCTTGTCGCCGAGGATCCCCCACAGCACGCCGCCGATCAGCATGCCGCCCATCTGCATGTTGATGAGGAAGACGCCCTTCTCGAGGAGCTGCTCCTTTGCGACGCCGACCGCCTCCAGGCTCTTCACGCGGACGATGCTGAAGAGGAGGAGATCGTAGATGTCGACGAAATAGCCGAGCGCCGCCACCAGGATGGCGAACATCGCGTGCTTGCTCGGTCGCTCCGTCATCTCGGCGAGAGTTCGACAACATCCAGGCCGTCGCCGTCAAGCTTGCGCACAGAAACCCGGGACGACGGGGGGGGCGCGCTCGCGGGCGGTGGCGTCGGCATCCTCGTGCCGCACCTCCATCGCGAGGACAGCGTGCGCCAGCGGGCAACGTGGACCGGGATGATCACCGTGACCCCGGTGCGGCAGGACGGCGCCATGCTCACGGGGTACGGACAGTTCTGACGGGCGCTCGTGCGCCTGACGGACGTTCTGCGCGGGTGACGATCGCGCGGAGGTCGCGTGCGTTGCCCGTCGCTCTGGTCCTCGTCTCGGGCGCGCAGAACGGGCAACGCGTCTCGTTCACCCGATGGTGCCGTCGGCACGCCGCGCAGAGGACGAGCGCCATGACGCCTTCTATCGCGCAGCCGAAGGGGCGAAAACGAAGCGGAACGCTGGCGACGGCACCTCGCCCCTCCCGTGAGATCGCGACCTGCGATACGACGGAGGGATGCGCCGGTTCGAGTTCAAGGAGGGGACTTCGAGCAAGTTCTGGGAGGTCGACGTCGAGGGGAAGGACCTCACGGTCCGCTTCGGCAAGATCGGGACGAACGGTCAGACGCAGACGAAGTCGTTCCCGACCGCCGAGAAGGCGACGTCGGAGCGCGACAAGTTGATCAAGGAGAAGACCAGCAAGGGCTACGCGGAGCTCTCGGTCGACGACGGTGCGAAGCCTCCCCGAGACGGACGCCTCGAGAAGGTGGAGCCGAAGGAGTCCGCGGCGCCCAAGGCGAAAGCGAAGGAGGCTCCGGCCGACGAGCCAGGGTGGATCGACGCCGGCGACGGCTACCGACTCGCGCTCCGGGACGGCAAGCTCGCGTGCCGCGGTCCGAAGGGGCAGCTGCTCGCGTCCGTGCCGAAGGACGTGAAGACGTCGCCCGTCGCGATGGATCCTCGCGAAGAAGCTCGTCGTCGAGGGGAAGCGCGAGCGCGCGCAGCGGGAGGTGTTCCTAGCGGGCGCGTGGGACAAGTCGCCGAAGGGGAAGAACCTGCCGCTCGAAGGTTGGAAGAAGTCCTTCTACCTCGGCGCCGCTCACTCTCCGGAGAGCGCGCTCGCGCGCAACGTCCCGCTCCGTCCGCATCACGAGCTGTTCGAGACCGCGTGGAAGCGCGTGCAGTCGGGTGACGTTCCCAAGTTCGAGGAGGTATGAGCCGTGGCCACAGAACCGAAGAGCCGTGACGAGTCGGTGCAGTCTCCGCCTGCCGAGCGCATGTACGCGGAGGAGCTCGCGTTCCTCGCCGCATGGGACGACGGCCCCCGTCCGCCGGGGTGGCGTCTCACGCCGCGCGCGGTGGTCACGTTCATCATGGGCTCGCGCGAGGAGAAGCTCGCGTTGCCCAAGGGGAAAAAAGGGGGGCCGCTCGCCATCGGCGAGAAGTTCGTCGGCGATCGCGCGGTCGTCGAGCGCAGCGTGGTCACCCTCGCGGGCGAGCGCGGGCTCCTGCTCGTGGGCGAGCCGGGCACCGCCAAGTCGATGCTCTCGGAGCTGCTCGCCGTGCGATCAGCAACACGAGCGCGCTCACCGTGCAGGGCACTGCCGGCACCACCGAGGACCAGCTGCGCTACGGCTGGAACTACGCGACGCTGCTCGCGCGCGGACCTTCGCGGGAGGCGCTCGTGCCGTCGCCGGTGCTCACCGCGATGCGCACCGGCTCGCTCGTGCGCGTCGAGGAGGTGACCCGCTGCCTCCCCGAGGTGCAGGACGCGCTCGTGTCGATTCTGTCGGATCGTCGCCTCGCGGTGCCCGAGCTCGCCGACGCGGCCGACGGGCACGTGGAGTTCGCGCGACCCGGCTTCAACGTCATCGCCACCGCCAACCTCCGCGATCGCGGCGTCAGCGAGATGTCGGCCGCGCTCAAGCGCCGCTTCAACTTCGAGACGGTGCCGTCGATTCCCGAGCTCGCCCGCGAGGTCGCGCTGGTCCGCCGGCAGGCGCACGCCTCGCTCGCGCGCGTCGGTCAAGCGATGAAGGTCGACGATGCGGTGCTCGAGGCGCTGGTCACCGCGTTCCGCGATCTGCGCGCGGGACGGTCGCAGGAGGGATGGGCCGTCGAGAAGCCGAGCACGGTCATGAGCACCGCGGAGGCGGTCGGGGTGGCGAGCGCCATCGGCATCCAATCGGCCTATTTTGCCGCCGATCGCGATCCGATGACGCTGATCCCAGGGTACCTGCTCGGCGTCGTGCTCAAGGACGATCCGAAGGATCGCGGCCGGCTGCTCGCGTACTGGGACTCCGCGGTGAAGCGACGCGCCGACGACAAGCAGCGCGTGTGGCAGCAGCTGTTCGAGCTGCGCACGGTGCTCGAGGCGACGTGACCGATCCCCACGCAGCGCTCGCGGACCTCGCGCTGTCGGAGGCGCCGTGGATCATCGGCGTGCGTCACCACTCGCCGGCGTGTGCCGCCGCGGTCCCCGCGCTCCTCGAGTCGTTCGCACCCGAGCGCGTGCTCGTCGAGCTGCCGGTCGAGATGCAGTCGTGGCTCGGGTGGCTCGGGGATCCTGCGCTCGCGGCTCCGGTGGCGCTCGCCGCGACGTTGCGTGACGGGGGCCCGCTGTTCTTCTACCCCTTCGCGGACTTCTCGCCCGAGCTCGCCGCCGTGCGCTGGGCGATCGCGCGCAAGATCCCCATCGAGGCGTTCGACCTCGCGGCGGGTGCGCGCGAGCCGAGGACGCGAGAGCACGCCCGAGACCGAGGGGCTCACGGTCCCTCGCTCCTCGGCGCGTTGCTCGAGCAACACGGGACCGACGACGTCGAGTCGCTCTGGGACCGGATGGTCGAGGTGCGCGCGCGGCGTGAAGAGCCGGAGGCCACGCGTCGCGCGGCGCTTCTCTTCGGGTGGGCGCTGCGGGTCGACGAGGCCGCTTCGGGCGGTCCGGGCGCGTCGGATCTCGCGCGCGAGGCGTTCATGCGGACGCGGCTCGCGGCTCCCGAGGCGAGAGGCGCGCGAACGGCGGTCGTCGTGGGCGCGTTCCACGGCGGCGCGCTCCTCGCGACGCCGATCCCGGTCCCGATCCCCGCGCACGATCGCGTGCGATCGGGAGAGGTGCGCGAGGTGGTCACGTCGCTCATCCCCTACGGGTTCGAGCTCTTCGACTCGCGCTCCGGGTATCCCGCGGGCATCCGCGATCCGCTGTGGCAGCAGCGCGCGTACGAGTGTCTCCGCGACGGCGGCGAGAACGAGCAGGTGGTCGCGGAGTGCGTCGCGTCGATCGCGCGCGCGATCCGCGGACGCGGTCACGTGGCCGGTGTGCCCGATGCCGCGGAGGCTGCGCGGCTCGCGAAGGACGTGGCCACGCTGCGTGGTCTCCCCGCGCCGGGCCGACGCGAGCTCCTCGAGGCGATCGAGAGCGCGTTCGCCCAAGGGGAGCGGCTCGGACGGGGCAGGGTGATCGCGCGCGCGCTCGAGGAGGTGCTGGTCGGTCGCGCGCGCGGTCGTCTCGCGCCCGGCACGCCACGCTCGGGGTTGGTTCCGCACGTCACCGAGCGGATCGCCGCGCTCGATCTCCCCGGTCCCCCGGGCGCCCCCGAGCCGAAGGTGATCGATCTCGATCCGCTGCGATCCGAGCTCGATCGCGCGCGTCACGTCACACTCCACCGCCTCTCGACCGCGGGCGTCGCGTACGGCGAGATGCCCGCGCGGGCGACCACGGGCGAGCTCCTCAGCGCGCGCTGGAGCCTCCACTGGTCACCGGCGACCGAGGCCACGTTGGAGGTCGCGGGCCTCCTCGGCGTCACGCTGGAGCAGGCCGCACGCGGCGCGCTGGTCCGTCGCGAGCAACGCTCCCGCGCAGAGGATCGGTTCGGGTTCGCCGAACGGCTCGCGATCGCAGCGGCGGCGGCGGAGTCGAACCTCGAACAGCACCTGCGCGAGAGCTTGATCGGCCTGTGCGTCGACGCGCTCCCGGAGGTCGGGCTCGCGGAGGCGATCGCGCTCCTCGCGTTCGTCGAGCGGCTGCAGCGCGGTCACGTCGCCGGGATGCCCGAGGTGACGCTCCCGCCCGAGGTGCGCGTCGACGACGTGCTCGCGGCCGCGGTGCGCGCGGTCGAAGGACTCGCGGGCTCTGGGCGGGTCGAAGACGCGCGCGCGCTCCTCGAGGTCGTCGAGCTCCTCGGCCGCGAAGACTCTCGCACGGGAGAGCGCATGGGAGGACGCATCGGCTTCGCCCTCGACACCCTCGCGCGCGACGGCTCGCCGCTGATGCAAGGCGCCGCCGGCGCCGCACGCGTGCTGCTCGGCCGCAATGACGGTGACACGTTCGGCACCGAGGTCGGCTCGTTCGTCGATCAGGGCGGCGACGCGCTCGCCGAGCGGCTGAAAGGCGCGCTGATCCTCGCGCTGCCGCTCTTCGAGGTGCACCCGCAGTTCGTCGATCGCGTGCTCGATCGCCTCGAGGCCGCGACCGACGCGGACTTCGTGATCCGGCTCCCGTCCTTGCGAAGAGGGTTCGCGGTCCTCGCGCCGGCTGCGCGTCAACGTCTTCTCGATGCCGTCGCGGCGCGCTTGCAGTGGTCGGGCTCGCTCGAGCACGCGCTCGAGCTCGAGGCGTCGGCCGAGGATCACGAGCGCTTCGCGCGCGCGGATGCGGAGGGACGGCGCGCGGTCGAGGCGCTCGGGTTGGCGACCACTCTCGAGATGGAAGTCATGGAGCCAGCGCCCTCCGCCGCGCCGCCGGTGCGCATCATGCGCGAAGGGGCCACCCTCGGCCTCATCGATCGCATGCGCTTGATGCTCGGTCGGGAGCGCGAGCGGCTACCGCAGAACGCGCTCCGTTACGCGCAGGCGCTCGACGAGCTGTATGGAGACGGACGCGGCGAGGGGCGTCGCGGTCTCGGCGGCGGCGGCGGACGCGAGGCGCCGTTCCCCACCGTGCGCGAGTGGGGCGAGGAGCTCGAGGAGCTGTTCGGCACCGCGGTCCGCGAAGAGGTGCTCGGTCACGCGGCGAGCGCAGGTCGCGCGGCTGCGGCGCTCGCGCTCGATCCCGACACGGTGACGCCTTCCATCGAGCTCCTCGAGCGCGTGCTCTCGCTCAAGGGTGGCCTCGCAGAGCGTGATCTCGTGCGCATGCGACGCCTGGTGCAGCGCGTGGTCGACGCGCTCGTGGAGGCGCTCTCGCAACGCGTGCGTCCGGCGTTGTCTGGTCTGGTCACGCCGCGTCCGACGCGCAGACCGGTCGGCCCGCTCGACCTCCGGCGCACCGTCGCGCTCAACCTGCGGACCGCGCGTCGCGATCCCGAGGGCGTGCTCTCCATCGTCGCCGAGCGGCTCTCCTTCAAGTCGCGCAGCAAGCGCTCGCTCGACTGGCACCTCGTGCTGGTGGTCGACGTCTCCGGCTCGATGGAGGCGAGCGTCATCTACAGCGCGATGATGGCCGCGATCCTCAACGCGCTCCCCGCGCTCACGGTGAAGTTCGTCGCCTTCAACACCGAGGTGATGGATCTCTCGGAGCGGGTCGACGATCCGCTCGGCCTCCTGCTCGAGATCTCGGTCGGCGGCGGCACCGACATCGGTCGCGGTCTACGCTACGCGCGGAGTCAGCTCCGCGTCCCGCAGCGATCGATCGTCGTCGTGATCAGCGACTTCGAGGAGGGCGTCTCGGTCCCGGGGCTCCTCGGCGAGGCGCGCGCGCTCGTCGAGAGCGGCGCGCGCGTGCTCGGGCTCGCGGCGCTCGACGATCGCGGCGCGCCCCGATACCAGACCGCGATCGCCGGCATGCTCGCCGACGCCGGCATGCGCATCGCGGCGCTCACCCCGCTCGAGCTCGCGCGTTGGGTGGCGGAGCAGATCCGATGAGCCTGCGCGCGACCCCCGATCTGTTGTCGACCGTGGCCGCGGCGGCGCCGGCGCGCGTCGTCAAGCGCCTGGACGGAGACCGCGCCGTCGCGCGCGCGTGGACCTGGAGCGTGGGTCCCGACGGAGGCACCGTCGTCACCGAGGGCAACGAGACCGTGACGCTCGCGGCGAAGGACGGTGTCGTCGCCGCCGCAACCGACGTCGTGTGCTCGTGCCTCCTGTCGCCGCGCTGCTTCCACGTGCTGGCCGTCGTCGCCGCGCTCGAGATCGCCGACGCGGCGCCCGCAGGCGAGCCTGCCGCGAGCACGCCCGAGGTCGTCGTCGAGACCGCCACGACGACCGTCTCTCCCTCGGCGCGCGCCGTGGCAGCCCGTGCCCGCACCGTCGCTGCGGACGTGCTCGCCGCGGGCGCACGCGGCGTCGGGGCCGTGCTCGAAGGGGAGCTCTTGCGCCTCGTCCACTCCGCGCGCGTCGAGGGGCTGCACCGCCTCGCGGCCGCCGGGCTGCGCGTGGCGCGCGACGTCCGCGATCTGCGCGGCGAAGCAGCACAGTTCGCGGCGGCCACGCTGGTCGACGATCTCCACGATCTGCTCTTCACCGCGGTGCTCCTCACGCATCTGGGAGAGCGCGCCCGGGTCGATCCCTCGGTCGTCGGCGTCGCCCGACGCGCGTACCAGACGATCGGCACGCTGCGCCTCTACGGCGTGTGCACCGAGCCGGTCGTCGCGCGCGGAGGGATGGCCGGCGTGGTGACGCACCTCCTCGACGAGCGTGGCGGGGCGTGGTCGATCGGCGACGTCCAGCGCGGTGACATCGGTCGCGCGATCGGCGCGTACGACGCCGCGGTCGCGATGGGAGACACCACCGTCGCGCATCGCGTGCTCTCGCGGGCGGGGTTGTTCGTGCAGGACGCGACGGCGTCGGAGGACCGTCGCCTCGGCGCCGGCAAGCAGGTCAAGGCCGTGCGCGCGCAGAACGAGCTCGGCCTTCGCGCGGAGCCGATCCGTGCGCGCTTCGCCGAGCCGCTGAAGGCGCAGATCGCGCGCGCGTACGAGACGCTCGCGCTGCCGGACGATCGTCGTCCGCGCGGAGGGACGCTGCTCTTCGTGCGCGGATCGGTGCTCGGTTGGGACGACGGCGCGCTGTGGCTCGCGACCGCCGATGGACCGCTCCGCGTCATCGCGCCTTCGGCCCACGCGTCGCTCGCGTTCATCGACAACCTGCGCACGTTGCTCTCCGCCGAGGGGCTTCCGCTCGAGCTCGTCGCGCACCTCCTGGCGGACGCGCCGCGCACGCTTTCGCTCCTCGCGTTCGGGCCTGGTGAGCCTACGGAGGGCGCGCCCTCGCTGGTGCTCCCCGAGGATTGGCGCGGCATGGCGAACGCCGGCTTCGACACGCTCGTCGGGGCGCACCTCGCCGGTCCGCTGCGCCGGTCTCCCAAGATCTCCGCGGGCAGTCCCCATGGGAACCAGCCGCCCGATCCGCTCGCGGCCCTGCGGCGGCGCGTCGAACGCGCTGCGTTGCACGGTCTGCGGAGCCTCCCGTCCGAGGCGACGTCGACCGTCGATCGAGAGCGCCTCGCCCTCGCGAAGCACACGATGCGCCACGGAGCGGACGTGCTCGGAACGCTTGCTGCATCCGCACGTCGAGGTCGCTCGGCGTTCGCCGACGGGTGGGTGGCCGCCGCGAGCTACGCGCGCGCAGCGACGACGGCCGCGTGGCGCGACGCCTGGTAGTCGACCCGCCCGCGGCGATAGGCTCGGCGTCCCTCTACCCAAGTGAGGCCTGCATGCGTCGGTTCGAATTCGTCGAGGGGACATCGAAGAAGTTCTGGGAGATCGAGAGCGCCGGGAAGAACGTCACCGTTCGATTCGGGCGCATCGGCACCGACGGGCAGACCCAGATCAAAGCGCAGGTCTCCGAGGCGGCAGCGCTCTCGGCGATCGAGAAGCTGATCCGCGAGAAGACCGGCAAGGGCTATACGGAAGTGACGAGCGGCGCCTCCGCGAAGGTCGCACGCGCCGACAAGGCACCGGCAGAGAAGCCTGCGGCGAAGACGCCTGTCGTGAGCGCGCCCGCGAAAAAGAATGGGAAAGAGCCGGGTTGGGTCGACGCAGGGGGCGGCTACGCGCTCTCGCTCGTCTCCGGGAAGCTCGCCGCGCAGAAGAACGGCGCGTCGCTCGCGTCGGTCCCGAAGCCGCTCAAGGAGGGTGAGCTCGCGGAGCGCCTCCTCGCCGCGGCTGAGTTCCTCGCGTCGCACGACCGCACCTGCATCGAGACGGTAGAGACGTGGATGTTGCGCTCGCTCTCCACGCCGCGGAAGGTGCTCTCGTCGGTGTTCCGCGACGCCTCGTGGCGCAAGGCGCTCGAGAACGCGGTCGTCGTTCCCGTCGACAAGGACGGCCGCTCGGATCGCAGCGCCATCGGCTTCTTCCGCGGCGTCGACGCGAAGAAGGGCGTCGGCATCGTCGACGCGGACGGCGAGACGAAGTGGCTCGACGCGCCGAGCGTGTGGGTTCCTCACCCGGTGGTGCTGGGCGACGCGCTCGACGATCTGCGGAGCCTCGCGACCGAGCTCTCGCTCACCCAGGGCATCGCGCAGCTGTTCCGCGAGGTCTTCGTGAAGCCGAAGGACCTCGCCCCGCAGGACGGCGCAGTCCGTCAGTTCGCGCGCGCCGAGTTCGAGATGCTCTCGCACGCGATGGGCGCAGCCAAGTCGCAGGGGTACCGCGTGACCGGCGGCTCGGCGATCTGTCGCGTGTGGGAGCGCGGTCGCGTCTACGAGGCGCGCTTCTACCTCGGCGATGGAGATCCGAGCGACGAGACGACTACCGGCGATCTCGAGTGGGTCGACGACCAACAGAAGCCGCTGCTCGTCGCGGAGGTCCCACCCATCGCGTACTCCGAGGGGATGCGGATGGCCGCCACCGTCTACGCCAAGCGCAAGATCGAGAAGAAGGAGGGGGAGTGATGATCGAAGGGAGGGGCCTGAGTGTCATCGAAGGAGGGGACCCTTCGGGGAGGGGTCTGAGTAGGATCGAGCCGCACGATCCCGTCGTGACCGTCCGCGCCGGCGGCGTCGCCCCGCTGAAGTCGAAGCTCCCCGAAGGCGAGCGCGCCTCGCCCGTGACCGCGCGGACCTACGCGCATCCCGCGATCGCGGAACGAGTGATCGTCCGCCTCGAGCCCGACGCCGTCGCAGCCGGTGCCGACGCGGAGATGACCGCGCTCGGGTTCGCCGCTCCGGAGGTCGAGGAAGATCTCGGCCAGATGCGCTATCGGACGCTCGGCTTCCCCGCGTGGGCGCTGGTGCACGATCCGAAAAAGGCGCGCTTCGCGCTCGAGGTCACCCAGGAGCTGCGCAAGGCGAAGAAGCGCGCGGCCGCGAAGCCGGGGCACGCCAAGGAGGCGTTCGACGAGATCGGGAAGAAGCTCGGTCGCACCGTGCCGCATTTCCTCCCGAGCTTCTGGGAGGAGTGCGGGCGGGTGCTCGCCGATCACGGCGCCAACGCGCTCGCCTCGCAGTGCTTCGAGAAGGCCCGCGAGGCCGAGCGCGCCCACAAGCTGAAGGTCGACGAGGACGCGCGCGACGCCGTATTCGTCGAGTTCGCGCTGCTCGGCGCCGTCGCTGCAAAGACGCTCTCGGCGTACGCGAAAGACCTGGAGAAGAGCGCCGGCGCGAAGGACGCGTACCGTCGGTTCCGCGCCATCGTGGTGCAGCGCGCGCTCGGTGGCATGCCGCCGTGGTCGGGCATGGGGAAGGATCTGCGCGCGCTCGCGAAGTCCGCGAAGCTCGACCTCGACGAGGAGGACGACACCCTCGTGCGCGAGATGGTCGACTCGCCCTCGCTCCGTCGCGCCCCCGGCGAGTTCTGGACGACCTACCGTCCGGCGCTCCTGCGCGTCGGTCGCGAGCCGCACGTGCGCGCGCGCCTGCGCGCGTTGTTCCCCGAGCCGCGCACCAGCGACGACGAGGGCAAGAAGAAGTTCGTCGCCGAGTGGTTCGCGCTCCTCGAGACCATCGGCGCGTTCGACGACGTGCCGGACGCCGATCTCGCGGACTTCGTGTCGCGCTCGATCAAGTACGGCGGCCACATCGACGCGGTCCGCGCGCTGATGCCGCGGTACGCGGATCGCCTGGTCGCGCTCGACGCCAAGGTGAAGATCGCCGTCGGTGACTGGTACGAGCAGCTCAGCCTCGACTACGCCGAGCAGGCGCTCTCGCTCGGGATCGGGCTCGCGGAGCCGAAGGACTCGGACGGCGATGCGATGCGCTTCGACGACGACGAGTACGCCTGCGATCCGGTCCACGTGAGCAAGGATCCGATCTACGGACCGCTGCTCGTCGACCTCGTGTCGAACCACGTCGGCGAGCCCGAGCACGAGAAGAAGATGCGCGGCAAGGCGGGGTTCCTCGCCGCGCGTCGCGCGTGGCTCGAGAGCGAGATCGACGATCTCTCCGGCGGTCTCCGTCTCGTGCAGGACACGCTCGCGGTGCTCGAAGAGAAGACCACCCCCGCGACGTTCGTCGAGTTCCCCGATCTCTACGCGCGCATCGCCGCCGTGGAGCTCGCTCCCGCACTGGAGCGCACGCTGCGCGCGGGCATCGCCGACGAGCTCGGGTGGGAGCCCTACGAGGCCGCGTTCGAGGGGCTCGGCGAGAAGGTGAAAGTCGAAGGATATTTCCCCTATGTAGTGGCCCACGACGGCGTGCACGCGCGGGTGATCGGCCCCGAGGGCGTGGTGCTCCGTCACGACTTCTCGGTCGATCCGAAGAAGGAGAAGCTCGAGCACGCGCTCTACCTCGACGGCGATCTGCTCGTGCTCTTCGAGGAGAAGAAGAGCTACGACGACAAGGCGTACTGGGCAACGGCCCCGAAGGACCGCTTCGAGCAGCGGCTCTACTGCAGCGGCTTCGGCTGGCAGACGCCGCTCGCGGGCGGCGGCGTCACCCTCGGTCATCTCCCGGTGCACGCGGGCGATCGCAAGATCGAGGACGACGGACGCAACTACCACCACGACGGGCAGACGTTCTTCGTCGACGAGTACGAGGACTCGCCCACGGGAGATGGCAACGCGACGTTCGAGTGGGATCCGCTCACCAACAAGCGCGGACGCAAGTCACGTCCGACGTTCTTCGAGCAGTACCTCGAAGAGGGCAAGGTGCTCGACACCGACGCCTCCGATCTGCACGCCGCACCCGCGGGCCTGACGCGCTCTCTCCTCGGCATCCGCGACGGGCTCCTCGG
>JBKJQC010000097.1:0-6184 GCA_046593995.1 Polyangiales bacterium | reverse complement strand
GATGCTTCGATGGCTTGGCTGCATGCACGCGGATGGAGCATCGAGCATGCCCCACGCATGCCCCCCGCCCGGCTGCGTGTCAGCGCTTCGCGGCGCGGACGCGCGGGCGCTCCGGTGGTGCCGCCGGCAAGGTGAACGCGACGGTCGTGCCGACGCCGGGCTCGCTCGCGACGCCGATCGTGCCGCCGTGTGCTTCGACGAGGGAGCGGACGATGTGCAGCCCGAGCCCCGCGCCCCGGCGCGCCGCGCGTCCCTGCCAGAACGGCTCGAACACGTGAGGGAGCTCATCCGCCGCGATGCCCCGGCCGTTGTCGGTCACCAGCACACGTGCACCCGCCGCAATCGCGTCCGCGACGACGCGGATCACGCCTCCGCGCTGCGAGTACTTCACCGCGTTGCCGAGCACGTTCCACAGGATCTGGTGCACGCGCAGCGGATCGACCCACGCCGCCCCGGCGTCGGAGGAGATCGCGACCTCGACGGTGATGCCGCGGCTGATCGCGAGCGGCTGGATCGCGTCCACCGACTCCGCGACGAGCTGGGCGATCGGGACCATGGCGCGGTGGAGCGCGAGATCCCGCACGCGGATCGTCGCGTCGTCGAGGAGATCGGCGACGAGCATCGTCATGCGCTGTGCGGCGCGACGGATCGCGGCGAGCTGGAGCGCTGTCACGTCCTCCTCGTTCGCGCTCGTCTCGCGCGTCGAGATGGCGGCCTTCGCGAGCATCTGATCGGTGAGGATCACGATCGCGGCGAGAGGTCCCCGCAGATCGTGGGACACCATCGTCAGCACTTCTTCGCGCGGTGAGACGCGCGGTGGGACGGTGGCGTCCTTCGCACGCTTCGGCCCCGGCGAGCGACGGAGCGCCTTTGCGCGCGCCGCTCGCGAGGGGCGGCACCACGGCTCACGATCCTCACGTGCGTCTCGCGCCTCGGCAACGGGCCGACGCAGCTGCATCTGGAGCATGATCTTCCTCCCCGGTCACGGTCTCGTCCGATTCGTAGTTGGCCTGCGTCGCCGAGCGCTGCGCTCCGCGGCGATCGTCATGGCCCTTCGTCTCGGACTCCCGTGCGGTGGAGCGTCCAGAGCACGCGCGCCATCTCCCACCAGCTGCGCCAAGGCGCCGGCGGTGCGGACTCCGGAACGTGGCGGATCCGCGGCTCGTGTCGCGCGAATGCTCCGCCTGTCGGAACCGGCTGGCGTTCCTGCTCCTCGATCATGTTGTTCCCCCCCGGGACGAGACGAGTTTCGATCACCGGCCGCGAACGGCAAGCCCGTCGACGCCGAGGAGCCGTGAGAAAGCACATTCTCGGCCAGCGCCCCGTTGCTCCGATCCGTTCCGAATCGTCGCCGAAGGCAACCTCGACGCCGTGGCGATTGTCCACGTCGGGGTGGTTCGCGACACACAGCGCGTGGGTGACGAGCTCGTCATGCCGAGTGCAAGCATGTCCCCTTTGTCGCGACGACGCCGGCGATGGCTTTGACACGCCACGCCAGGATGGTAAGTGGAGAAGGCAGAGGGGCCCGGGGGGGCACTTCGACCACGGAGCCGACCGACGGTTCTGGTGCGGATGGCGGTCGCTCTTGTGACAAGGGAATGAACTCGATGGCAACGGTCCTCGTGACCGATGACGACGTGAACGTGCGCGGCGGGCTGGAGACGGTGCTCCGGTCGTGCGGGCATACGGTGATTGCCGTGCCGAGCGCCGCCGACGCGCTCGAGCAGCTCACGCGCGTGGAGGTCGACGTCGTCGTCGCGGACGCGCGCGCGCCCGCGAGTGGAATGAGTGGAATAGAGCTTTGCGAGCACGTCGTCGGCAATCGTCCGGACGTGCCCGTCCTCTTGACGACACCGGACGCAAGCGTCGATGTCGCGGTCGCCGCCATTCGGGTCGGTGCATATGACTTCCTCCCGAAGCCGATCGCTCGGTCGGAGATGATCTCCGCCGTCGATCGCGCCGTGCGACACCGAGCACTCGTCGGGCAGCTGCACCTGTTGCGCGCGCGGCCCGGCGCACCCCCGGCGCACGCGCTGGACGACGTCATCGCCGACAGCCCGGCGATGAGGCAGGTCCTGGACGTGGTCCGTCGCGTCGCCGACACGGACACGTCGCTGCTGATCGGCGGCGCCTCCGGCACCGGCAAGGAGATCGTCGCGCGCGCCTTGCACCGACACAGTCGCCGCGCTGCGGGACCGTTCGTATCGATCAACTGCGCAGCCCTGCCAGAGGCTCTCCTCGAGAGCGAGCTGTTCGGGCACGCGCGCGGGGCCTTCACCGACGCGCGTCAGGCGCACAGCGGCCTCTTCCAACAGGCCCAGGGCGGGACGTTCTTCCTCGACGAGATCGGGGACATGCCCCTCGGGCTCCAGCCGAAGCTGCTCCGCGCGCTGCAGGAGCGCACCATCCGCCCCGTCGGCTCGACGACCGAGGTGCCGATCGACGTGCGCGTCATCGCTGCGACCAATCAGGATCTCGAGACGCTGGTCGAGGAGAAGCGATTCCGCTCGGACCTCTTCTTCCGCATCAACGTCGTCCACGTCTCCCTTCCGCCGCTACGCGCGCGGGGCAACGACGTGCTGCTGCTCGCGGGGCACTTCCTGCGTCGCTTCGCGGCGCGCGAGCAGAAGCCGATCCGCAGCATCGCGCCTGCCGCCGCCGAGAAGCTCCTCGGCTATGACTGGCCGGGCAACGTGCGCGAGCTCCAGAACTGCATCGAACGCGCGGTCGCTCTCGGGCGCTACGAGGAGATCGGCGTCGCCGACCTCCCGCAGAAGATCCAGAGCTTCTCTGCGCGGGTCGGTACGATCGGCAGCGGCCTCGCCGCCGACGACCCGTCGGAGCTCGTCACGCTCCGAGAGCTCGAGAGACGCTACGTCGCGCGCGTGCTCGCCGTGGTCGACGGCAACAAGACGACCGCCGCACGCATCCTCGGCATCGATCGCAAGACGCTCTACCGGAAGCTCGGCCTCGCGCCCGGCCTCACCGAGGATGTGCTCGCGCGGGAGCCACGATCCGCGCGCCGATGGTGAAAACCCCGCGTGAGCGCTCGAGTCAGGCCTACGGCTCCTGCGACGCTCCTGCGATCTGAGCTTGGGTCGTAAGCCCCGGAGTCGAACCGGGACAGGTCACCACACACCCGGGAGGGCGCCGCTACCCGCGGCCTTTCCGGTGGTGCTTACGATCGTACCCCTCAGACGCACGAACCGGGCCGCGCCTTGGGAGTCATTTCCCATCAACCACATCGCCCGGCGACCGGAAAAACTTTCGACGAATGCCCTGGATCCGAGCGGCCCCGCGCGCTTCCTCCGGGGACGTTCGCCGCGACAGCCAGCGCGCTGTGCAGCAAGGCACGACAAGAGCGTCGCGCGACGCGTGAACGACACCGCTCGTGCGTGCAAGCCGATCGCGGCACAGGCGTTGTTCCGTCGGCTGCACCGGCGCCGCGGCCATCCCATTGAACACGGAGGCACGGAGGCACGGAGGTTCGAGAGTGCTGCCGCGCCGCGACCATGACGTTCTCGCCAGGCGAAAGGCGACGTCAGTGGAAGCGACGGCGCCTCATGACGCGCCACAGCGCGATCGGCAGACCTCTGAGCCCTCCGTGCCTCCGTGCCTCCGTGGTTCTTCTCGAAGACACGCAAGGCGGTGGGCGTGTGAGGGCGCGTGTGACGGCGGTCGGGTCAGGCGATGCCGACGGCGGCCGGCTGCACGATGCGGACGCTCTTCAGGAGCTGAACGCACTCGTCGACCTCGAGGTGCCGCTTCTTCCACACGCACGTATAGGTCGCGAGGACGATGCCGGTGCCGTCGCTCACGCCCCACAGGCGGACGAAGTTCCCGTCGAGCGCCATGCTCACCGCGCCCATGCGCAGTCGGCCCCAGACCATCGCGTGCTCGTCGAACGCGATGAACTGATCGGCGCTCTTCGCGATGCCGCGGACCATCTCCAAGAGATCATCCTCGTCGAGCGTCTCGGGCGGTCCGCCCTCGAACTCGGCTTGCGAGAACTGGATCGCGCCCACACCACGAATCTTTGCGACGGTCGGAGGTGCGTCGCCCGGTAGCTCACCGGTGATGTCGCGCCATCCCTTCGGCAGATCGAGCGTGAAGTTGAGAAGACGGCGACGCATGCGGGCCTCCATCCGATTCGATGCAAGAGGGTGCGCCCGGTTGGACGTGCGTGAGCGCGTCGGTTCCGTGCGGTACGGATCGCATGCTCGCGATGAAGTCTGTGGCGCCCAGTGCGTAGTGAGCGATGCACCGGTGCCAGCGTGCGCCGGTCTCGCGCGCGCAGGCGGCCGCGAGCGTGCGGAGCGAGTGCTCGTGCCCAGAGATCCGTGCCGTGTCACGTCACACCGGGTCACTGCATATGAAGGTTATGAATATGCGCGCCGCGACTTTGAAAGGCATGGATTTCATCCGTGCAAGCGAGCGGATTTTGCGTCACGGCGCGCTCCCGTTCGTCATCGAACGCCGTCATGCTTTACCCACTGTTCATGGCCGCTGCCGGCCTCATCCATCCGAACGAGTCCGCATGTCGCACGCGCCTCCTCGAGGCCGTCGTGCATGCGCGCGCGGTCGCATACGACGAGGCCGAGGAGCCGCTCTTCTCGGGGGAGGACGGTCGGTTCAAGACCGCGTTGCTGCTCTTGTCGATCGCGTACCACGAGTCTCGCTGGAACGCGCGCGCGCTCAATCCAGATGGCGATGCGGGCATCATGCAGACGCGCGCGTTGTGGTGGGACGGTCACAAGAAGGAAGAGATCCTCGGCAGCCCGACGCTCGGCTACCGACTCGGATTGCACGCGCTGCAGCACCTCCGCGACACGTGCGGCGGCAACGCGAAGCGCTGGCTGGGCGCGTTCGCATCGGGCAAGTGCGGTAGCGCCCCGGGAATGGCCGGCGCCTTGTGCGGGCCCGTCCGTCTCTGTGAGGACAGCTGACGGTTCGGTCTACAGTAGCGGGTGTGCACGCGTCTCCGAGAGAGCCTCACGTCGTAGAGACGGCTGCCGAGATCGCCGTCGTCGCGCGCGCGCTCGAAGGTAGCGAGTCGATCCCGCTCGACGTCGAGAGCAACGGTCTGCACGCCTATCGCGCGATCCTCTGCACGATGCAGCTCGCGCGGGTCGAGGGGGGAGAGGTGGTGGACGTCTTCGTCATCGACACCATCACCGCCGGCGACGAGGCGCTCGCGCCTTTGCGTGAGGCGCTGTCGGCGAACGGGCCGCCCAAGGTCATCCACGATCTCGCGTTCGACGCACGCATCCTCGTGCAGCACGGCATCGTGCTCGGACGCGTGGTCGATACGGCGATCACCGCGCGCTTCCTCGGCGTGGCACAGACCGGCCTCTCGTCGCTCCTCGCGTCACGCGTCGGCGTCACGATCTCGAAGGAGCTGCAGCATCACGATTGGGCCAAGCGCCCGCTCGATGCCGAGGTCCTCCCCTACCTCGCGACCGACGTCCTCCACCTGCCTGCGCTCGCGCGCTCGCTCCAGGCCGATGCGCTCGAGCGGGACGTGCTGCCGGAGATCGAGGCCGAGACGGAGTACCGGCTCGCGGGTGCGATCGCCTCGCGCGACGACGAGGATCCGCGGCCGCCGTACGCGCGCATCAAGGGCGCCGGGTCGCTCGACCCGCTGTCGTTGGCGGTGCTGCGCCGCGTGGCTCAGGTGCGGGAGGACGCGTCACGGCGCTGGAACGTCCCACCGTTCAAGGCCCTCGGGAACGACGTGCTCTTGGAGCTCGCACGGAAGCGGCCGACGGAGCTGCGCGCAGTGCGCGGGCTCGACCGCGGCCGTGGTGCGTCCTTGCTCGGAGCGCTGCGCCGCGCGATCGGCGAAGGGACCGCGGACGGCGACGTGCCAAAGGAGGAGCGCGCGGCGTTCTTCACCGAGCCGCCGCGGCCTCCGCGCGCGGAGATCGACGCGCGTCGCGCGATCGAGCAGCGACTCTCCTCATGGCGACGGAAGACCGCCAAGGAGAGGAACGTCGACGAGCAGGTCGTCCTTCCCGGCCACTGCGTGACGGACGTCGTCGAGCGAGTGCCGGCCGATCTCGACGCGCTCGCGGCGATCCCCGGCATCGGCGCGCGCCGCGTGGAGCGCGACGGCGCGGCGATCCTCGCGCTCCTCTCGCACGCTCCTCTCGCACGCGGGATGCCCATCTGAGGCGTGCCGCTG
>JBKJQC010000069.1:0-3499 GCA_046593995.1 Polyangiales bacterium | reverse complement strand
CTGTCGGTGGTACACGGCGGGCAACATGACGAGGTGTCGAAGCGGCTCGTGCGCCTGTGGGGCACGTGCATGACGGCGTCGCTCGTCCCGCTGATGTTCGCGCTCTCGACGGAGCTCTACCTGCTCGTCGTGAACCTCTTCCAGAGCCGCACCGTCGCGCTGGTCTTCGGAATGGGCGCGCTCCTCATGTTCGTCGGGATGTGGTTCGTCTATCCGCGCGCCGCGCAACATCGCGCGCGGCGATCAGTCGCACATCGTGGCGCCTTTGAACCCGGGCGGGCACTTCGGCCCAGTGGGGGTTGAGGGGGGCTTCGGCGCGACGCGACCTCCGTCGAGCGGGTGCTTCGCGCTCGGCTTCGGCACAGGCTCGCTCGCCTTCGACGCATTCGACGCCTCGAGGTCGGCGATCTGCTTCTCGAGTCGCGCGATGTCGGCCGTCATCTTCGCCGTGTCCAACGTCGGCGCAGCGGCCTTTGTCGCGAGCACGGGCGCGACCTGCACGGGCGCATGCGTGGGCCGCGTGACGAACGCGACGAGGGCTGCCACGCCCACGAGCACCGCGACCACCGCGACGAGGATCGGGATCGTCGGCGAGCGCTCGGCCTTCTCCTGCGACGCGAGGCGCGAGAGCTCCTGCGCGTGCGCGATCTCGCGCGCCTGACGTTCGGCCTGCAGGCGAAGCTGCACCTCCATCTTCGCGCGCTCGATCTGCGCTGCCTTCGCGGCTTCGATCTGCGCTTCGGCGACGGCGCGTCCGAGCACCGCGGCGCGCATCCGATCCGTCTCCTCGGCGGTGCGGCGCTCGGCTTCGATGCGCGCGCGCTCTTCGCGTTCAGCGCGCATGCGGGCGGCACGCTCGGCGTTCGCGCGCTCTTCGGTGAGTCGCTCGGCGCGGCGCTGCTCCTCGAGGCGCCCGAGCTCCTTCAACGAGACCATGACCGACGATTCCCGCGAATCCCGCTGTTCCTTCATCGACGTTCCTCCGCTCGCGATACCCGAAGGAAGAGACACGGCGCACGAGACGGTCTTGGGGCGTCGTGCAAGGACAAAAACGAAAAACCCCCGTCCGCAGACGAGGGCTTTCCATCGAAGCTTTCGTAACGCCGACGCCTACGCCGTCGCGATCAGTTACAGAGCGGCACGCCCGGGGGGCACGCCTTCTTCGTCGGAGTGGGCGTCGACTGGATGCCGGCCTGCGCGGCCTTCATCTTCTTGGCCGCCGCTTCCTTCTTCGCCGCGTCGTTGCCGGCCTCGTCGAACTCTTTCTTCGCGGCGTCGAAGTCGTTCTGCAGCTGCGCGAGCTTGGCCTTGGTGGCCTTGTATTCGGCTTCCCTGTCCGCGAGGATCTTGTCGTCGGCCGCCTTCTTCTTGTCGCGCTTCTCCTGCACCTTGGCGGCGACGATTGCGATGTCCTTGTTCGAAGGATCCTTCTCCTTCGCGATCGCGAGCTGCGACTCGGCGTCGGCCCACGACGAGGGATCGTCACCCGAGGCGGCGATCTGCGCCTTCTTGATCGCTTCCTTCGCGTCCATCGACGGCTTGACGGCCGTGAGGAAGATGATGAAGAAGATGAGCGACAGCGCGCCGATCGCGATGCCGGCGATGGCGGCGGGCGGCAGACCTTTGCGCTTCTGCGCTTGGATCTGCTGGATCTCGCGCTCGTGCGCCTGCTGCTTCGACATCGCCTCCATCTGGAGACGGTGCTGATCCTCGAGGCGACGCTTCTCGAGCTCCGCGGCCTTCGCCGCCTCGATCTGCGCCTCTTCCATCTTCCGCCGCATCTCTTCGGCGCGACGGCGCTCCTCCTCGGAATGGAGCCGTGCTTCTTCATCTTCGCGCGCGCGACGCTCGGCTTCGAGCTTCGCCTGCGCCTCGGACTCCGCCTTCTTCTTCTTGGCGTCGTCTTCTTCCCGGATGCGGTTCTCCTCCAGGCTCATCAACTCCTTGAGGGAGAAGAGGACCGAGGATTCCTTCTGCTCTGCCATTGCGCCGTTGACTCCGTTTCGGTGAGGATCCGCCATCGCGAGACTCTCTGCGACTTCTCTTCACGATCCCCGGTACGGGCGCTTTCGCACCGCGCGCCGAGACACGACCCACCCGCGCCCGTGACCGCGTCGCCTTCACGCGTAGAACACGGAAGGACGTGCGGACCTTGGGAGAGGACGTCAAAACGTAGCGCGCGCGCTCCGACGGGGTCAAACGCTGGTGTCGCGATCTTTCACTGCCCTGCAGGAGAGCCTCGCTCCGACCCGGCACGCGTCGAGCGCAGGGTGCATCTCGTAGCCGCTCGGAAACCGAGTCGTCCCGCGCAGATCGCGCTTGGCGGACGGGTCCATGGTCGAGTATGTCCTCGACGGGCGACCCCGTCTTCTGACCGACCCGCGAGGAGAGCGCTGCGATGGCGACCAACGTCCAGGCCCACATCACCGGCACCGTTTGGAAGATCGAAGTGAAGGTCGGGGATGCCGTCGAGGAGGGTCAGACCGTCGTCATCCTCGAGTCGATGAAGATGGAGATGCCCGTCGAGGCGCCCGCCGCCGGGAAGGTCGCAGCGGTCCTCGTCAGCGAAGGCCAAGCGGTCGACGAAGGCGCGACGCTCGTCACGCTGGAATAGCTGCGGTCGGCCGACGCCGAACGCGAGCGAGCACGGCCACGCTTGTGCTCGTGATCTCGCCGTGCGCCACTGCTTCAGCGTCGTGCTCGCCCGTCGTGAGGTCGAGGGTCGAGAGTCGAGAGTCGAGAGTCTAGAGCTCGGCAGACGAGAGCATGGCAGCGCCATACGGCCTGGCGTCTCGTCTCCGTCTCGTCTCCGTAGCTCTAAATGACCGAGCGTGATTCTCGAACGCTCGGATTGAACACGGAGGCGCGGAGGCACGGAGGTCCGTGAAGTGCTGCCGCGCGCACCCAGCCATGTCTCGCCGGCGATTGCATCGAGGAACGCACTGTGGAGCAGGCCTCGAAGCGTCGCGATCGGCAGACTCTCGAGCCTCCGAGCCTCCGTGCCTCCGTGTTCAATCGATCAGGTACGCCGAGTTCGAGAATCGCGCTCGGCTATTTAGACTCTAGACTCTAGACTCTGGACCGACCGGCGACAGCGACGCGAGGTTCACCTGGGCTTGAGACCGCCACCGCCCGAGGGCAGGGGCTTGCCGGCCTTTACCGCCTCGAGCTCCTTCAAGAGCGCGATCGCGGAGAACGGCTTCACGAAGTACGTGGTCGCTCCCGCGTCGAGCGCCTTCTGGCGTGACGCGGCGTCGTCGAGCGCCGAGATGATGATGATCGGGATCTTCGACGTCGGAGGGTTGGCGCGCAGCCTTCGGCAGACCTCGAAGCCGTCGAAGGCGCCGGGGACCATCAGATCGAGGATCGCGACGTCGGGCGGGCGCGTGAGCGCCTCGTCGACGGCTTTGACGCCGTTGGCCACGCCGACCACCTCGAACCCGCGCGCTTGCACGAGCGCGGAGATCATCCGGCGGATCGAGTCTTCGTCTTCGAGCAC
>JBKJQC010000050.1:0-2693 GCA_046593995.1 Polyangiales bacterium | reverse complement strand
AGCACGAGCTCTCCATCGCGGATCTCCCTGTCTCCTTCGTGACGGAGAAGTACCTCGAGTACCTCTACCTGATGAAGGAGCTGCACATCGACATCGCGAGCGAGTACCTCGTGATGGCGGCGACGCTCGCGCACCTCAAGTCGAAGACGCTCCTCCCGCCCGATCCGAAGCAGGACGAGGAGCTCGGCGAGGACGGCGAAGAGCTCGATCCGCGCGAGGAGCTGGTCCGTCGGCTCTTGCAGTACCAGAAGTACAAGGACGCCGGAGAGAAGCTCGCGTCGCGCGACGTGGCCGGCCGCGACGTCTTCGTCCGCCCGCCGCTCCCCGCGACGCTCTCGTCGGCCGACGCGCCGCTCGCCGAGTTCAGCATCTTCAAGCTGATCGAGGCGTTCCAAGGCGTGCTCGCGAAGTCGAAGGTCAAGATCAACCACGAGGTCACCGCCGATCGCATCACCATCACGGAGCGTATCCACGAGCTCTGCGAGTACATGCGCTTCCACCCGAAGATGCTCTTCGACGACATCTTCGAGGGCGCGACCACGCGCTTCGACTACGTGATCACGTTCCTCGCCCTCCTCGAGATGACCCGTCTCCGCATGACGCGCGTCTACCAATCGGAGCCCTACGCGCCGATCCACATCGAGCTCTCGGTGACCGACGAAGAAGGCCTCGCGGCGGCGAAAGCACGCCTGCCGCAGCAGTGAATTGCCGAGCGCAACTCTCGAGTCGGCGTGCGTGATCGATTGAACACGGAGGCACGGAGGCACGGAGGTCCGTGAATGGCTGCCGCACGCCTCGCTGCGATGTCCTCTCCGCTCTGGCTTGCTGTCCTCGCCGTGCATCCAGCAATAACCGCAGGCGGGGAGACCGCGGTCTCCCTGCCTGCCACAGCCCTCCCTGTGTATTCCTGTGGATTCGGGGACGAGGGCCTGATCGCAGCGACGAGCGACAAGGGGACGCGGCCGCGTTCGGCAGACTCTCGAACCTCCGTGCCTCCGCGCCTCCGTGTTCAATCCGGTCGGCCGTCGCGCGTTCGAGAGTGACGCTCCGTCATCGAGCCGCGAGACCGCGGTTAGAGGCGGGGCGGGGGTGGGGAGCCGATCTCGAACGCTTCGTCTCGGTCGGCCACTTCGCGGAAGTGCAGGAAGAGTGATTGCGCGACGGAGAGCACGGGAACCGCGAGGAGCGCGCCGGCCGCGTGGAACCAGTGCTCGCCCGCGAGGAGCACGAAGACGACGAGGATCGGGTGCAGGTGCGCCGAGGTGCCGATGATCTTCGGGTTGAGGAAGTTCGCCTCGATCTGGTGGATCAGCACGATCCATCCGAGGACCAGGAGCGCCGTCGCCGGGGACTGCGTGAGACCGATCGCCACGGCCGGCACGCTCGAGAAGATCGATCCGAAGATGGGGATCAGCGAGCCGACCGCCGCTACGAGCGAGAGCACCGGCCAGTACTTCACGCCGATGAGCGCGAAGCCGATGGCGGTCAGCACGCCATTGACGAAGCAGATCAGCAGCTGGCCGCGGACGACGCCCGCGAGGCCGCGATCGATGCGATCGAGCAGGTGGTCGAAGTCGCGGCGCGCAGCCGGGCGCACGAGGCCGCGGAAGAAGCCGACGATCTGCTCGTGCGTCAGCATGATGTACGCCGCGAGCATCAGCGTCATGAAGAAGAGGAAGATGCCGCGAGCCACGTTGCTCACGAGGGCGACGCCGCCGCGCACGAGCTCGACGTAGTTCCGCTGCACGTACTGGACGGCGCGCTGCATGCCGCCCTTCTTCTTCGCCTCGGCGGCCTCGATCTTGTAGCCGCCGCCGTCGAGCTGCGTGATCTCGAGGCCGCTGCCGATCTCGATCTCGAAGGTCCCGTCGGCGTTCGGCGCGACGGTCAGCGCGGGCTGGTGCTCCTCGGGCTGCTGCGCGAGCGGCGGCTTCGTCGCGCCCGGGACCGGGGGTGGAGGCTGCGGCCCCTCGGCGGAGGCCGAGTCGGACATGCTCCGCAGCTTCTCCTCCCACGCGGGAATCACCTCTTCTTGGAGCTGGCGCAGCATGCGCGGCACCTCTTTCACGAGGGCGCGCCCTTCGAGCGCGAGGCGAGGTGCGATCGTCGCTCCGAAGCCGTAGATGGTGCCGAGCGTGATGGCGTAGATGCCGATGATCGCGACCCACCGCGGGAGCCGTCGTCGCTCGAGCCAGAGGACGCTCGGCGTGAAGACGTAGGCGATCACGAGCGCGAGGACGAACGGCAGCAGCACCTCGCGCGCGGCGAGGAAGATCGTCACGACGATCACCGACACGACGCCGAGGAACCAGCTCCGTCGCGAGACGCGCGCCGGCCGGCCCGGAAGGCTCAGCGGCGCGGCGCGCTCGGGCGGATGATCCTCGGAATCGGGCACGCGATCGGACAAGCTTCTTCCCAACTCGCGGCGCGGGGCTCAGGGCGCGGGCGCGGCGCCCGGCAGATCCGCGAAGGCAGGGTAGAGGCGGCGGTATGCCTCGTCGAGGTACTCGGGCATGACCCGCACGTCCGCGATGACGGGCATGAAGTTCGTGTCGCCGACCCAGCGCGGCACCAGATGGACGTGGAGGTGATCCGCGATGCCTGCGCCGGCCGCGATGCCCTCGTTGATCCCGTAGTTCAGCCCCTGCGGCTTCACGGTCGCACGCACGCGGGCGCCGACGTCGCGTACGGCG
>JBKJQC010000966.1:0-6111 GCA_046593995.1 Polyangiales bacterium | reverse complement strand
TCTCGGGGCGTCAGAAGCTTTCCTGCACGTCGACCACGCCCGTCGGTCCCACGCCGAAGCGAAGCTCCGGCTTCCTCACGGACGTCGTCGCGGGCTTGCGGCTCGTCGTAGACGATGGCGCGGTCAGAAATAGCACGCCTCCCCCGACGACGAGCGCCGCACCCGCACCCATCACGATGAACGCCGTCGTCCCACTGCTGCGCGCGGATTCAGCGTCCATCGCCGCTGCAGGGCTGCACCCGAGCTCGTTGCATCCGGCCGTGGCGGACGTGTAGCGCGAGGAAGCAGACATCGCGAGCACGACGCCGACGCCGACGCCGACGAGGCCCACGCCAGAGACCACGAGGCCGATCGTCTTCTGCGTTCGTCCGGCTCGGTCCCCCTCCGCATCTGCGACCGTCGGCGGCGCCACCCCCGCGCTGGCTGCGGTGCTCGTCGTCACCGGCCCCGGCGGGGCGACCGGCTCGCTCGGCTTCACCTCGGGAAACACCAGTGTGATCTCGCGGATCTCCCCTTCGACGACATCGACCTTCGTGCGCTGCTCGGGACGACCGCTCACGGTGGCGACGACCTCGCGCTTCCCCGGATTCACCAGGCGCGGCTCCGACAGTGCGAGCGGAGGGATCGCCACGCCGTCGATCGTCACGGTCGGCGTCACGCCCGCGGGCACGCCCTCGAGCTTCACACGGAGCGACGGGATCCGAGGCAGGATCTGCGCTGCGAGCTCGGAGGCCTCCTTGCGCGCCTTCGCGTACTTCGCGACGTCCTTGGCGTCGACCTCGAGATCCTTCACCGACACGAACGCGACGCGTGCCTCGACGAGCTGCGCGAGCATCATGTGGGTCCGACCGAGCTCGAGGCGGGTGACGGGTGTGCCGGCGAGCCCGTCGGCGACCTTGATCTTCGCGAGCGCCTCGTCGAGCTTCCCGGCGCTGCGCAGGTCGAGGCCGTCGTTCAAGAGCTTGCGCGCGTTCTCGCGATCGAGCGCCGAGATCGGCGCGGCGGCGACGCGCGGAGAGACCGACGCGGAGATCACGGCGAGCGCCATCGCGAGCGCGAGGCAGCGGCACCTTTGCGTGCGTCGATCAGATGTCGACATCGCTCTTCTTCTTCTCGCCGGGCTTCGGCGGGATCACGACCTTGGGCATTCCCGGCCCGGCCGCGGGCACCTTGGCCGAGGGAGCGCTCTTGGCGCTCGTCGCGCTCGGCGCGCTCGGCACGATGGACGGGGCAGCAGACGCGGCGGGCGCCGTAGGGCTCGTGATCGACGAGCCGAACGAGGATGGCGCAGGCGGCGTGGGCTCGGTCGGCAGAGGCGGTGACGCGGAAGAGGGCGGCGCGCTCGGCTCCGACGCACGACCGACACTCGCGGACGGTGATCGCCGAGACACCGCGAGGGCGGCCACGAGGAGCCCAGCCACCAGGGCAAGCACGACGCCGACGGCGACACGAGCTCGGCGCGCGCGGATCGGCCCGCCGGGTCCGACGGTGTCGAGCGTCTCGGGGCGGACCGCCTGCATGGCAGCGTCTGCGGCCGGACCGGTGGGCGCGCGGCCTTGCTGCGCGGTGACTGGCGCCGCCGTTTCCTGCGCCGGCGCTGGCGGCGGCGCTGGCGAGACCGCCGCCGGCGCTTGCTTCGGCGAGACCGGCGCGCCGAACGCGGGGCTCAATGCGCGCATCGTGTCCGAGGGCGCAGCGGGCGGGGGAGCGACGAAGGGGCGGAGGTCGGTCTGCGCGACCTGCACGCCGAGCGCCTCGCCGAGCGCGACGGCCATCTCCTTGGCCGACTGGAACCGCGCGGCCGGATCGCGGGCGCACGCCTTCTCGAACCAGCGGTCGACCGTCGCGGGGAGCTTCGCGTGGAACGTCGATGGCCTCGGCATCGTCTGGCTGTGGATGGCGATCGCGAGCGCCGCGAAGGTCTCGCCGTCGAACGGACGCGCGCCGGTGAGCGCCTGGAACGTGACGATGCCGAGCGCCCAGAGATCCGTGCGGTGATCGACCCCCTTGGCGCTCACCAGCTGCTCGGGGCTCATGTAATAGCCCGTGCCCATCATCGCGCCGGTGGTGGTCGCCACGCTCGGCTGGTCGCCACCTTTGGCGATGCCGAAATCGAGCAGCTTGACGATGCACTCGCCGTCGGACTCGCAGAGGAAGATGTTCTCCGGCTTGATGTCGCGATGAACGATGCCGCGTTTGTGCGCGACAACGAGCGCCTTGGCCGCTTGCGCGACGATCGCGACCACCTCTCGCGGTGCGAGCCGCGTGCATCGGTGGAGCCGCTGCCCGAGGTCTTCCCCCTCGAGCATCTCCATGACGATGAAAGGGATCCCGCCCGCCATCACGCCGTGGTCGAAGGTCTGGACGACGTGCTGGCTCTTGACGGAAGCCGCCACCGCAGCTTCGCGCGAGAAGCGCGCGACCTGCGCGGCGTCGCTGACGAGCGCGCGCGCCATGAACTTGACGACCACCTTGCTGTGGAGCGCGAGGTGATCGGCGACCCAGACCGACCCCATGCCGCCCTGACCGAGCTTCCGCACGAGGCGCACCGTGGGAGTGACGCGGAGACCTGGGCGGAGCTCGTCGTCGATCATCGCGTCCTCGCGAGGGTACGCCGGCGTGCGAAGGCCGCCATCACCCAAGCGGCGGCGAGGACGCCGAGCGTTCGGGTCGTGCGATCGTCGGGACGCGATCGAGGACCGCACGTGCAGCCGGCGGCGGGCTGCGGGACCCGCGGCACGCAGAGCCCTTCAGTGCCGCACGCCTGATCGCGCGCGCACTCGTCGTCGGAGGCGCATAGGCTCGACGGGCCGGACGTGTCGGACGTGTCGGGCGTGTCGGACACGTCGGACGTGTCGGACGCGTCGAGAGCGTTCGAGTCCGTGATGCCTTCGTCGGAGATGGCCGTATCGGACACGCGCGAGTCGCCCGAATCCATGGGTGCACTGTCCGCGCCGGCGTCGAGCGGCTCACCATCGACCGGCCCAGCGTCGGCAACGCTCGTCACGCAGCTCCCCGCGACGCACGTGTAACCCGTCGCACACTGATCGGATCCGCTGCAGCTCGTCCGGCAACCGCTCGCCTCGCAGACGTAGGGCACGCAGCTCTGGGGCACGACGACGGCACAGGTCGTCTCCGTCGCGCACTGCCCCGCAGCCTTGAACGTCGAACCGACGCAGCTCGCGGCATCGCACGCAGGGCGTCCGCCGCGCGGCGCTCCGGTCACGACCGTGCAGGTACCGACCTTGCCGATCGCGTTGCACGCCTCGCACTGCGCGTCGCACGCGCGGTCGCAGCAGACGCCGTCGGTGCAGAATCCGGATTCACACGTCGCGCCCGTCGTGCAGACGGTACCTGCCGCACCGAGCGCGACGCACGCGCCGACGCGGCACTTGTGCAGCGGGGCGCAGTCCGCGTCCGCGACGCACACCGTGAGGCACACGACGGGCCCGCAGGCGTACTGCAGGCACGACTTCTTGACGTCCCCGCACGCACCGTTGCCGTCGCACGTGCTCGGGTGCGTCTCGATGCCGCCGACACACCCGGTCCTGCTGCAGGGGGTCGCGGCGGGAGGGCGGCTGCACGCGATCGGATCGGCGCTGCCGTCGCCGTTGCACTGATCGCCGCACTCGGTGCCCGCCGCGAGACCGGGGCACGCGGGCCGGCTCCCGTGCGGCGCGCCGGCGGGCACGACGACGCACGAACCGAGCTTTCCCGGGACGTCGCACGCCATGCAGCGCTCGTTGCACGCGCGCTCGCAGCAGATCCCATCGACGCACGGTCCGCTCGCGCACATCGCGGCGCGCGTGCAGGCGGTGCCGTTCGGCTCGCCGAGCTTGCACGCGCCGGCCGCGCAGTAACCGTGCTTGCAGTCGGCGTCTGCGGCGCACGTCGTCGCGCACGCTCCGCCGCTCGCGCACGTCGCGTAGGGCGCGCAGCTCCGCGCGCCGTGCGGCGCTTGCCCGATCACCGGCGAGCACGTCCCGAGACTCCCGGCGACGTCGCACGCGCTGCATGGCGACGCGCACGCGCTCTGGCAACAGATCCCGTCGACGCAGAAGCCGCTCACGCACTCGTCGGGCGCGCTGCCGCACGCGGAGCCGTTCGCCTTGGGCGCGACGAGGCGGTAGACGTACGCTGCGCCGCGATCGAACGCGTGGCGCGGGGCGCTGACGAGCGCTGTCGTCCCCGCGAGCGCGACCACGGTGCCGAGCTCGTCGTGCCCGCTGGGATCCGGGGACAAGAGCTTGGTCTGTTGCGTCCACGCCGTGCCGCCGCGCGCGAACACGTACGCCGCGCCGAAGCGCGTGCCGGACCACTTCGCGCCGACCACCGCCAGATCGCCCGAGAGGCCGACCGACACCCCGAAGAGATCGTTGGATTGACCATCGGCGGCCGTGAGCCTCGCCTGCTGCGCCCACGCGGTGCCGCTGCGCAAGAACACGTATGCGGCGCCGACGCCGGCATCCAGATAGGTGCCGACGAGCGCCGTATCGGCGGAGACGCTCACGCTGATCCCGAAGTTGTTGCTCGGGGTAGTCGGGAGGAGCTTCGCCTGCTCCGTCCACGCCGTGCCGCTCCGCACGAAGACGTACGCCGTTCCGGCGTTGCCGTTCTTTGCCAACGCGCCCACGACCGCGGTATCGGCTGCGAGTCCGACCGAGAATCCGAAGTAGTCTCCGAGGCCGAGATCGGCGGGGGCGAGCTTCGCTTGCTGCGTCCAGCTCGTGCCGCTGCGCGTGAACACGTACGCCGCGCCCGTGTTCGCACTCTGTTGGTAGCCGCCGACCACCACCGAGTCTCCGGCGATCGCCACCGCGCCGCCGAAGAAGGCGCCGGCATCCGTCGGGACGAGCTTCGCCTGCAATGACCAGCTCGTGCCAGCGCGCACGTACACCGCGACGAACTTGTTGTGGGGCGAGCCGACGACCGCGGTGTCGCCTGCGAGAGCGACGCTGTACCCGAGGCGGCCCCCTCCCCCCCCCTCCGTGAGCTTCGCTTGCTGCGCCCACGCGGAGCCGCTGCGCACGTAGACGTAGGCGCCGTCGAGCAAGCCTCCGCTGACGAGGGCGGTGTCCGCGTCGATCGACACGGCCGTCGCGTAGCCGGGAAAGGTGACCGTCCCGGGATAGTAGGCGAGCGTCTTCGGATCGCCCCAGCTCGTGAAGACGGTCGCTCTCCCGTGAGATTGGTCCCAACGGGGCTCGCCGACGAGCGCGCGGTCGCCGGAGAGCGCGACCGCTGCGCCGAACATGTCCGCGCCCGACACCGGCGGGACCTTCGCCTGCTGCGACCACGCCGTGCCCGTCCGAACGAAGCCGTAGGCCGCTCCCGTCGGAAAGCTCTTGCGGGGTGCGCCGACGATCGCGGCGTTGCCGGAGAGCGCCACCGACGTGCCGAAGGAGGCACCGGCCGCGCCGTCGGCCGCCACGAGCTTGCCTTGCTGCGTCCACGCCTTGGAGGCGCGTACGAACGCGTAGGCCGCGCCCGCGCCGCTCCCCTTGCCCGCTGCGCCCACGACGACCGTCTCTGCGTCGAGGGCCACCGCCGCGCCGAAGCGATCACCGCTCGCAGCGTCGGCCGCTCGGAGCTTCGACTGCTGCAACCAGACGCTCGGCGTGGTGGTCCGCACGAAGACGTACGCGGCGCCGCTGCTCGGGATCGGGCTGCTCGGTGTTCCGTTCCCGGGCGCGCCGACGATCGCCGTGTCCCCGAAGGCGGCGACCGATGCGCCGAATTGATCGGAGGCGGCCGGATCACCGGCGACGAGCTTCGCCTGCTCGGTCCAGGCCGTGCCGCTGCGCGCGAACACGTACGCCGCGCCAGTGGCCGAAGCCTTGTTGCGAGCGCCGACGATCGCGGTGTCCCCCGCGATCGCGACCGAGCTCGCGAACGCGTCTCCCGCAGTCACGTCGGCGCCGACGAGCTTCGCCTGCTCGGCCCAGACGCTCCCGCTCCGTGTGAAGACGTACGCCGCGCCGCTCCCTCCGGCCTTGTCGTGCGCTCCGACCACCACGGTATCGCCACCGGCGACGATCGCCACCGACGTGCCGAGGCGGTCTCCGAGCGCTCCCTCCAGGCCACGTTGATCGCGACGGACGGAGCGCTCGG
>JBKJQC010001116.1:0-3150 GCA_046593995.1 Polyangiales bacterium | reverse complement strand
GTTCTTACACCGCTTCAGAACCCGAACACGCGGCGCGCGTTCGCGGAGAAGAGCGCGCGTCGCGCAGGCCCTTCCATCGGCACGGTCGCGAGCCGCTTGATCTCGCGATCCCACGCGAACGGCAGGTTCGGGAAGTCCGTCCCGTAGAGGAGGCGGGCCCCGTGTCTCTCGACGACGTCGGTGTGCGACTGCCCGGGGAAGAAGTCCGCGACGACCATCGTCGTGTCGAGCCACAGGTGCTCGTGCTCGGCGAGGAGCGCGACGTAGGGCTCGACCTCGTCGTACCCGAGGTGCGGCACGACGAGCGTCAGCTTCGGAAACCGCTGCAGGACGCGCTCGATCTGCGCGACGCCGAGGAGCTTCCGCGAGTCGAAGCCGTACGCCGGGCTCGAGGGCTCGCGGCCACAGTGGATCACCACGGGCTTCCCCGCGTCCTCGCAGGCCGCATAGATCTCGTCGAGGCGCGGATCGTCGGCCGCCATCTTCTGGACGTGGCAGTGGAGCTTGATGCCGTGCAGGCCGAGCGGGCCGAGCGCCTCGCGGACGATCGAGCCCGCGTCCGGTTCTCCGGGAAACACGGTACCGAGCGGGATCACGACGTCGCGGTGCGCCCGCGCGACCTCGGCGACGAAGCCGTTGAGCGCGCCCGCCATCCCGGCCTTGTGCGCGTAGTGGAGCGCGACGAGCTGCTTCACGCCGCGTCGCGTGAGGAACTCCACGACCTCTTCGGCGCGGAGCCGGTAGCGGATCGACCACGCGTGACGGTCGAACCAGCGCCAGATCGCTTCGAACACGCGGTCGGGGAACAGATGGACGTGCGCGTCGACCACGTCGCCCAGACCCTCGGGGACCGAGAGCCCTTCCTCGTCGTCGAGGGCCGCGATGGGCTCCCCGTGCGCCATGGCGTGTGCGCACGGATCGGGGGCGTCGTCTCCAGATGAGCGTGGCAAGGGCTCTGTCATCGGGCCGCGGAGCATAGCGCCGACGCGCGTTTCGGCCGATCCTCCGGGGCGTGCGCCGCATCCTGTTCACGCTGCTCGTCGTGCTGCTCTCGGTGACGGAGGGGTGCGGCTGTCGCAAGAAGACGGACGAGGAGATCCTGAAGGAGCGGATCGACGTCACGCCGGTGCACCTCTGGCTCGCGACCAAGATCGCGCTCCGCGAGGACGAAGGCTCGAGGGACGTGAAGGAGGCGCGGAAGCACCTGATGCTGATCGTGAACGGCGCGCGCAGCCAAGACGCGGCGGTCGTGCACGAGCTCTCCGCGAAGGACACCGCGCAGCTCGCGTGGGCGCTCTACCAGCTCCGCTCCCTCGGCAACGACGCGCTGAAGAAGGACAAGCGCGACGTCCCGAAGCCAGTGCTGGCCGACCTCCTGAAGCTGAAGGGAGAGCTCCGCGAGGCGCTCCAGAACGAGCACGCCTCGAACCTCGAGCACGCGCTCTTCCTCGTCGGTCTCACGATGGCGAAGGTGCACCCCGACCTGCAGATCCCGGTCCCACCCGAGCTCCTCCTCTACGAGGCGTGGTGGACCGATCCCGATGATCTCGACCTCGCGACGGCCGGTCCCATCGCGCGCGCGTTCAAGGCTTACGTCTTCGGCATGACCGAGCTCTGCGACCTCTCGTGGAAGTCGGCGAAGGAGATCGGCGAGGACGGCGAGGTCTTCGACGCGAAGAAGATCGACCACGACGCGAAGCTCCTCGGGATGAAGGACGTGACCTTCGACGCGAAGGAGGCGCGCGAGCTCGGAGCCGCGGTGTCGGGGCTCGCGAACGGCTCGACCGCGCTCTGCTACATGAAACGGAAGGAGCCGGAGAAGGCGACGCCCCCGATCCGTCGCATGCTGAAGGCCGCAGA
Source organism: Polyangiales bacterium (assembly GCA_046593995.1). Taxonomy (GTDB): domain Bacteria; phylum Myxococcota_A; class Polyangia; order Polyangiales; family JADJMO01; genus JALHOE01. The sequence goes on along the minus strand of JBKJQC010001116.1, from coordinate 1,290 downwards.
CACGCTCGGCCTCGACACGCCCGAGACGCAGTTCCTCCGCGGCTACGTCGAGTGCGACGACGGCGATCCGAAAGAAGGTCGGCAGCTCCTCGAGAAGCTCCGCGAGCACCCGACGACCAACAAGCGCCGTCGCGCGGCGATCGAGGCGATGCTCGAGCGCTGCGGAAAGGGCAAGGGAGGCGTGGGCAAGGTGCTCGACCGCGTGATGCTCGCGCAGGTGATCTTCGAGCTCTCGATGGACCACTTCGAGCGCTCCGGGGGCGTGGACGCGCTGAAGCAGACGCCGCTCGCGAAGACGATCCTCGGTCTCACGAGCGCCGTCGGCGGCGCCGTCGAGAACGCGAAGTCGACGGTGCCCTCGTACGACTCGGCGAAGCAGTCCTTCAAGAGCCTGTTCGACTGAGCGCCCCTCTCGAGAGCGCCCCTCTCGAGAAGGAGACGCCCAGTTGCTCCCCGCGCGGCACCGCGTACGGTCGCTCCCGTGACGCTCTTCGGTCGCTTCGCTCCTCGACTGCTTCTCGGTGCAGGCGCGCTCGCTGCGGGCGCGCTCGCCTGCGGTTGCGCGGGCACCGCCCCCGAAAAGCCCGCGAAGCACGCGACCAGCGCGCCACCGCCGAAGACGCGCTGTGCTCCAGGCGCAGCGAGCGCCCCCGACAACGCGAAGGGGAAGATGACGTCGATGCAGGGGGACGTGCGCCGCTGCTTCACCCTCGGCACACCTGGGAAGACAGAGAGTACGGTGAAGGTCGAGGTCACGGTCGCGGAGAGCGGCGAAGTCCGCGAAGCGCACGTGGTCGGCGAATCGGGCGGTCACGATTCCGCCGTCAAGTGCATGGTCAAGGCGTTCAAGGGAACGAAGTTCAGCAAGTTCTGCGGAGACGACGTATCCATCGCCTGGACCTACGCGCTGCGTTGAAGCTGCGTGCTTGGCCGGAGTCCCTCCGTCCTGCACACTACTACTACTGAAAACGTGTCGTCCGGAACGCTTCGCATGCACGACGACTCGGCGACCCGCCCCCCCGCGCAACGAGCGCTGCTCCGGCTCCTGGAGACGGTCATCCCGGATCCGTCTGCGCGCGAGCGCGCGCTTCGTCGCGCGCTCGGGGACGCGGCGCTCTTCGCGCTCCCCGGGGAGTTCGACTCGATGTTGAGCTTCGTGCGCAACCACCTCGCGCGGCACCTCGACGACACCGAGCGCCCGTGGCTCGTGGGCTCGGTGTCGTCGAGGTGCCGCGCGAGGTGGTTGCGCACGAAGCTCAACATCGAGTCGAACTCCCCGGGGAGCGCGAA
>JBKJQC010001060.1:0-12290 GCA_046593995.1 Polyangiales bacterium | reverse complement strand
CGCGTCGCCCGCGCCGAAGCCTCCGCGCACGCCGACGACACCGACCGCGAGGAGGCTGCCGCCGCGGGCTTCGAGCGCTTCGGCGGCGCCCGCGCCGACGATCATGGCGCCGCGCGGGCGGAGCGTGAACACGATCCAGTGCTTGCGTGCGCCGAGCGGATCGTGGTGCGGGACGAAGAGCGTGCCGACGTCCTCGCCGGCGAAGACGCGATCGAGGATCCCGTCCTCGCGCGCGTCCGCGATGACGACCGTGGCTCCGGCCATCGTCCCGCGCCGGGCGGCCTCGAGCTTCGACGCCATGCCGCCGGTGCCCACGATCTCCCCGGACGGAATGGGCGCCGCACCGACGAGCGGCAGCGCATCACGCTCGACGTCGCGCACGAGCGGGACACGCTTGCCGTCCCGATCGAGGAGCCCTTCGACGTCGCTCAACAGCACCAGCAGATCTGCGGAGACGAGCGCGGCGACGAGGGCGGCGAGCTGATCGTTGTCGCCGAAGCGGATCTCCTCGACGGCCACCGTGTCGTTCTCGTTGATGATCGGGACGGCCTCGGCCTCGAGGAGGGCGTCGAGCGCGGCGCGCGCGTTGTTCGCGCGGGTGCGGTCCGCGAGATCCGCGTGTGTGAGGAGGACCTGCGCGACCTTTCCCTGCGACTTCTCGAAGGCGTCCTCCCACCGGCGCATGAGCGTGCTCTGCCCCGCGGCCGCGGCGGCCTGGAGCTTCGCCATCTCTTTCGGGCGGGTTTTCCAGCCGAGGGTGCGGAGGCCGAGGGCGATCGCGCCCGAGCTCACGAGCACGACCTGACGGCGCCCCCCGTGATGCGAGCTGCGCTGCCGGGCGACCGACTGCGCGAGCCGCTCGTAGACGGCCGGGTCGTTCGCGAGCGTGCGGGAGCCGATCTTCACGACCGCGCGTCGCGACTTCGCGATCAGCGCGCGACCGGCACCTGGAGCGTCGGCGCCCTCGCTCACGCGTGCTCTCCGTCGCGCATCCCTGTCGCGACCGCGTCGAGCGCGGAGTCGAGGCGCGTCGCGATGATCTCGGGGAGGCGCGCCGCGGTGATCATCGCGCTGTCGACGGCCTTCTGCACGCTGCCGCGGTAGTCCTCGGGGGCCTCCATCGCGGGGTCGGCCTCGGATACGAGCCCGGGCTGGATCGCGCGCATCAGCGCGCGATCGAGCAGCCGACGGATCTCGAGCGCCTCCTCTCCGTCGATGCGCACGATTCGTCCGCGCTTGCTCGCGGCGCGATACTTCGTCAGATAGCGCTCGAGCAGTCGTCCGAAGGCGAGCGTCTCGATCGCCGTACGCAGCGGATTGAGCACCGTCGCATAGGGATTCAGCCGCGCGAGCGCGCGACCGGCCACGTACGCGAGCGCGTCCCTCGCGAGCGTCGGTCGTTCGCCGCCGGGCTCCGCGAGGACGTCGCGCGCCTCGCTGGTGAGGGCGAGGGCGTGCTGCGCGCAGACGTCGTGCGCCATGGCGCCACGGATCGCGCGCAGGATCCTGCGCGGCACGATCGGCAGCGGCACGACGCCGGCGACGGCACCGGCGAGGGCGAAGACGGTCACGCGTGCCTGCGAGGAGCGGGACATGGGGGCGGGCATGATAGCCTGTACCCCCACATGCGCGAGGGCCCCACGACGAGATGGTTCGTCACGCGCGCGCTCGACGGCTGGGGACCGAAGCTCGCCCTCCTCGACGCGTCGATCGCGGTGATCACCGCGGTGATTACCGCCGTCGTGTGGCGGATCGGAAGCGGACCGCGCGGCGACTACGAGCAGATCGTCCCCATGCTCGGCACCGGGCTCCGCTGGTCGGTCGCCCTGCCGATCGCGTGGCAGGCGCTCGGCGCCCTCGAGGACGATCGCAAGGCCGGCCTCCTCGAGCTCGCGCGTCGTCGCGGCGTCCCTCTCCAGCGCTGGATCCTCGGTCGCGCGGTCGGTGCCGGCACGATCGTCGCGGTCGCCGTCGGCGGGCCCATGGTCCTCGTCTCGATCGTCCTCGCCGGGCTCGGTGGCGGCATGGAGGGGATGCTCGCGCGCCTGTCGCTCGTCGCCCCCTCGATCGTCCTCGGTCTCGCGTCGGCGCTGCTCTTCGGCGGGGCCGCCGTCCTGATCGGCGCACTCGTCCCCTCGCGGATGCGCGCGCTCCTCTACCTCTTCGCCGCTGCGGTCCTCGGATCGCTCGTCGATCTCGCTGTGCCCGGAGTCGTCGGCATGGCAGCCCATCAGCTGGTGTCGCCGTTCCTCGCCCTCGAGGATCTGCAGGCCCTGGCGTTCGACGTCCCGAAGAGCGTCGCGCGCGGGACGGCCGCTGCGTTCGCCGTCGTGCTGATCCCGATCCTCGCGCTGCTCGCGGCGCCCGCGCGGCTCGAGACGCGCATCGCGGAGGCCCATGACCGGTAGCGGCACCGGCTTCCTCGGCGTCGTCGCGCGCGGTGGTCTCCACGGCCTGACGTTCTCGTGTGCCGGGCCGCTCTCGATCCTCCTCGACGCGGATCCCGATGCAGGCGGCGTCGGCACCTGCGGACACGCGCTCCGCTTGCTCGCCGGTCTGGCCGCGCCGAAGTCGGGGAAGGTCACGGCGCTCGGCGTCGATCCGATGGAGGACGCCGAGGTGCGTCGCGCGACCGCGCTCCTCGGCGATCCGGCGCTCCTCGGCGACGAGGTCGACTTCGTGGGCGCGCTCGATGCGGTCGCAGAGCACCTCGCGGAGATCCGCGGCGTCTCGCTCGGCTCCGTGACGAAGGAGCGACGCGCGCTCGGCGACGCGCTCGCCAACGACGCGACGGCGCGCCTCGTGCTCGTCGCCTATCCCGAGCACTACGCGGATTCGAAGCCGATCGTCGCGCGCGCGCGTGCGGCGCTCGAACGCGGTGCGAAGGTGGTCGTCGCCACGCGCACGCTCGAGACGGTGCTCGAGCTCGCCGCGGATGACGCCACCCAGGTCGCGTTGATCGCACGCGGGACGGTCGTCGCCGCGACCTCGGCGCACGCGCTCCCGTGGGCCATGCCCTACGGCGCGACGACCCGCATGGTCCGCATCGTCGTCGCCGCGCGCGACGGAACGGCGCTCCCGCCGTCCGCCGAGCTCGCGTCGCAGTTGCTCGCGGATCCCGCGGTCGCGCCGCACATCGCGTCGATCGAGCCGATCTCCGCGACGGAGCTCCGCGTGCATGCCCGCGATCCACGCGCGGTCGTGCGCGCCGTCGCCGCGCGGACCGCCGCTGCCGACGGACCCGACGTGCGCGCGCTGTCCGTCGTCGGGGCCGGGCCCGCCGAGCTGCTCGGAGCGATCTCGTGATCGCGACGCGCTCTGCCGGCCTCCGCAGCGCGACGCTCGGCGCCGCGATCATCGTGGCGTTCTCGGCGCCGGCCGTGCTCCGGCTCGCGAGCGGTCTGCTCGCGCCGACGGAGTCTCGCTTCGGCGACGCGATCGCGTCCGCGCTCGGCGGCGTGGCCCTCCCGGTGCTCGCGGCGGCGATCGTCACGGCGCTCCTCGCGGAGAGCGCGCCGCTCAGGATCCGCGCCGATCTGCTCGTCTCGGCGGGGGTCGCGCCGCGTCGCCTCGTCCCGCGCCTGCTCGGCACGACGCTCCTCGCCGCCATCGTCTCCGCGGTGATCGCGTCCGTCGCCGTCGTCGTGATGGTGCGCGTGTCGCTCCGTCTCCGGACGCCCGGCATGATGGTGCAGGACGTCCTCGGCACGGCGTGGGCGGTGACCGTCGGCACGGCTGCGTGGACGGCGATCGCGGCAGCGTTCGCCATCCGGAGCGCCCGCGGTGCGCGCGCGTGGCTCGTCGTCCCGATCGACCTCGTCACGCGCTTGGTCCCGGGTGCGCTCGCGTGGATCGCGCCGAGCGCGCACGTCGCGAACCTGCTCGGTGCACCTCCGCCGCGTGGGTTCGCGCACGTCCCCGTGCTGCCGCAGCTGGCGAGCGTCGGCGTCCTCTCGGCGCTGGCCGTGCTCGCCTCCCTCGTGGCGCTCCGACGGTACCGCGGGGCGCCTGCGCGCTGATCACGATCTTCTCGAGCTCGTGTCACCTCGCGGCCTTCGCGGCCCAGTCGCGCATCGTCTCCCGCGGGACCCCGGCGGCGCGCGCGGCCGCCGCGATGCTCCCGTGCGCCTTGACCATCGCGCGGGCGCTCCGCGGATCGCACGCGCTCTTCGGCGGAGGGCTCGACGATCGCGCGCTGCACGCGCGGGCCACGTCCGAGGCCTCGATGTCGTCCCCCTTCGCGAACGCGGCGGCGCGATGGAGGACGTTCCGCAGCTCGCGCACGTTCCCGGGCCAGCTCTCGGAGGAGAGCCGCGAGGCTGCGGCCGGCGTCAGCCGCTTGTGCGTGAAATCCGTCGAGCGCGCGAGCAGTGCCCGCGCGATCTCCGGAACGTCGCTCCGACGTTCGCGGAGCGGTGGGACCTCGATCATCAAGACCGCGATGCGATGGAAGAGATCTTCGCGGAACGTCCCCTCGAGGATGCGCGTCTCGAGCGAGGCCCACGTCGCGGCGACGACCCGCACGTCGACCTTTCGTGCCGCGCGCGCGCCGAGGCGCCGCACCTCGCCGGTCTCGAGCACACGGAGGAGCTTGGCCTGCATGTCCATCGGCAGCTCACCGAGCTCGTCGAGCAAGAGCGTGCCACCATCGGCGAGCTCGAAGTAGCCGCCGCGGGCGTGGTTCGCGCCGGTGAACGCGCCGCGCTCGTGCCCGAACAGCTCGGCCTCCGCGAGCTCGCGCGGCAGAGCACCGAGGTTGACCGCGTGGAACGGCCCGGCGCTCCGTGGAGAGAGCGCGTGCAGCGCCTTCGCGACCACCTCCTTGCCGCTGCCGCTCTCGCCTCGGATCAGCACCGGCGACATCAACCCGGCGAACGACCGCACCTGCGTCGCGAGCCTGCGCATCGGCGGCGATTGGCCGATCGCCCCGGGGATCGGCTCGTCGAACGCCCCCTCGTCGTCCTCCTCGTGTTGGTGCTCGAGCGCGACCGCGCTCCGACCGAGCATTGCGCACGCGCCCACGGTGAGCGCCGCGGCCTCGACGCGCGCGCCGCCGACCCAGGTGCCGTTGCGACTCCCGAGATCGACGATCCGCGCACGACCCGCCTGCACCTCGATCCGAGCATGCGACGCGCTGACCGTGGGATCCGAGATCGCGATCCGTCCCTCCTCGTCGCGGCCGGCCCACAGCCCACCGAGGACGACGGCGCCCTCTCGCGGCAGCTGCACCCGCGTCGCGCGTCCGACGAAGGGCTCGATGACCAGCGCGAGACCGGGCGAGGGGGGCTCGAAGCCGATCTCGGCGGTGCTGGTGGTCTCGGCGTCGAAGGGCGGGGGGAGCAGCGTCGTACGTTCCGGCATGTCGCCCGATCGTTCCGAGCCGCGCGCCGGTTGCGTGCGCCCCGAAAAAGGCGACTACCGGCCTCGTTCGAGCTTGCTTGCCGAGAGTGCTGCGGCGCAGGCTGCATCGACGAGCGCCGCGGCAGTCGCGCGATCCGGGAGACCGAGCGCCTCGCGCGCGGGCGATTCCATGAACGGAGGTCGGAGGCGAGCCTGCGCGACGGCGTCGCGCGCAGCCGCGCGTACGCGCGCGCGACCGTCTCGATCGAGGCGCCCCTCGACCCATGCATGCACGCGGAACGCGAGCGCGGCGTGCCGCAGCTCGTCGCGCGCGATCCTGTCCATCGTCGCGCGCAGCGCCACGTCACGACCATGCGCGGCCTGGTGGAGCGCGATCGCCGCGCCGATCGTCTCGCCGACGCAACCTTCGATCGCGTTCTCGCGTGCGAAGGTCTCGAGCGAGCGCACACGATACTGCGCGAACCGCAGCCGACGCGGCCGCCCTCCGTGCGTTCGTGCATACCGTGCCATCGCGCGTGCGTGCCTCGCCTCGTCGCGCGCAGAGCGATGTGCCTGACGAACGAGACTCGCAGGGGCACCGAACGCGCGCAGCTCCTTCGCGAGGATGCGGAACGCGACGATGGAAGCCGCCTCCGCCTCCGCGCGCGCCGCGAAATGTGCGCCGAGCGAGCGATCGGACGCGTCACGCGATGGACTCTCGAGTGTGTCGGTGGCGCGGCCGGACGGGATGTTGATCTTGAACCAGTCGCTCCCGGATCCACTGCCCCAGCCGCTGCTCATGACGTAGCCGCACACGAGGAGCTGCGCGGCGGGAGACGGCATCGCTCCCGCGTGACACGCGAGCGAGCCCCCCATGTTGAAGCAGGTCTCCTTGCACGCCGCCGGATCGGCGATCGCGCGCGCGATCTCCTCGGCGGTCGCGGTCGTCGTCTGTACGTCGGTCTTGCCGCCGTTGTAGTTGTTCGGTCCCGTCGACACGCAGACGAGCGGGCGATGCAGAGACTCTGGCGAGAACGTCGCGATGACGCACCCTTCGAGCCGGTCGTCATCGTGCGGCGGAGCACACAGCGCCGCGCAGCTTGCGTCGTCGATGCGTCCTGCCTGGTCGCGAGTGGTGTGCGCGAGGCGGATCGCGTCGATCGTCTGCACGGTGGTGATCGTCCGTGAGACGAAGCGATGTCTCTCTGCCACGGGATCACGTGGGCCCGCGCAGCCCGTCGGTCCCGACACGCCGACGGCGGTGGCGGCGGCCTGCATGGCCAAGACGAGCCGGGCGCGTAGCGTGCGCGCGTTCATGGCGCGCGCACCGGTGTCTCGATGCGACAGACCACGACGTGGGTCAGCGGCACGTGGCCCTTCAGCGAGCCGAGCACCTCGGCGGTTCGACAGGTCACGTCCTCGCGGCCGACTTCGTAGGTGCCCTTGCACAGCGCGCGACACACTCCGTCGTCCTTCTGCGGGCCGTTCGGATCCTTCGGAGTGCCGTACGGATTGTGGTCGGACCGCGCCAAGTTGACGACGACGCGCCGGAAGGTCGACTTCGGCGACGCGGGCGGTTTCGCAGCGCAGCCGACGGCGGCCGCGAGCCCCGCCGCCCCGAGCATTCGGGCGATCGAGTGACGCACCAGCGACTCCATTGCGCGTCAGCGTAGCGCGGACCTCCGAGAGAAGAGCGGCGCGATCGACCGCGATCCGATCGTCCGCTTCCACTAGGATGGAGGGCATGTCCGAGCGCCTCTCAGGTCGAGAGATCCTGCACCTCGACATGGACGCGTTCTATGCGTCTGTCGAGGTGCGCGATCAGCCCGAGCTGAAGGGCAAGGCCGTGATCGTCGGCGGGCACCCGACCCGCGGGGTGGTGCTCACGTGCACCTACGAGGCGCGGAAGTTCGGTGTGCGCTCCGCCATGTCGATGGTCGAGGCGCGGCACCGGGCGCCGCACGCGATCGTGGTGCCCCCGCGCGGCGAGGCCTACGCGGAAGCCTCGCGCACCATCTTCGACGTCATGAAGAGCGTGACCCCGCTCGTCGAAGGACTGTCGCTCGACGAGGCGTTCATGGACGTCACGGAGTCGCGCACGGTCTTCGGGGACGGCGAGGCGATCGCCCGGTCACTGAAGACGAAGATCCACGAAGCGACGAAGGGACTCACGGCCAGCGTCGGGATCGCCGCGTGCAAGTTCGTCGCGAAGGTCGCGAGCGATCTCGGGAAGCCCGATGGGCTCGTGCGCTGCGTCCCTGGCCTCGAGGGCGCGTTCCTCGCGCCGCTGCCCGTCGACCGCATCTGGGGCGTCGGACCGAAGACCGCGGAGCTCCTGCGCGCGGACGGCCTCGTCACGATCGGCGATCTCCAGCGCGCCGGACGCGAACGCCTGGGGAAGATCCTCGGGGCCCGCGGCGCCGATCACGTGTCGCGTCTCGCGGTCGGCGACGACGAACGCGACGTCGAGCCTGGGCGCGCGGCGAAGTCGATCGGCAGCGAATCGACCTTCGAGCGCGACCTCGTCGGCCCCGCGCCGCTCCACGAGCCGATCCTTCGTCACTGCGAGGAGGTCGCGCGGCGACTGCGCGCCGAGGGGTACGTCGCGCGCGCGCTGGTGCTGAAGGTGAAGCGTCACGACCATTCGCTCGTCACCCGCCGCGCCGTCGCTCGCGCACCGCTCCTCGAAGCCGGGGAGCTCTATGCGCTCTCGCGCGAGTTGCTCGGGCGCATCCCGCTCGACGGCGTACGGACGAGGCTCGTCGGTGTCAGCGCATCTGACCTCGAGCCTGCGGATCCCGTGCAACGCTCGCTATTCGAGGAGCCGCGCGACGAGCGACGCGCTCAGGCAAGGAAGCTCGGCGCCTTGCTCGACGCGATCGAGGGGCGCTTCGGTCGCGACGTGATCCGACGCGCCGGGTCGCGCTAGAATCGAGACCATGATCGCGCACGACTCGGTCGTCGGCCGCAGCTACCGACTCGTCGAGCGCCTCGGCGCAGGCGAGCTCGGCCAGGTGTGGCGGGCCCGCCACGAGAAGATGGGCCGCGAGGTCGCGATCAAATTCCTCCAGCCAGCGTGGAAGGTCGAGCCACGCCACATCGAGGCGTTCCTCAAGGACGCGCGCGCCAGCGGTCGGCTCCAACACCCGAACATCATCGAGCTCCTCGACCAGGGCGAGCACGAGGGCGTGGCGTACGTCGTGATGCCGCTCCTCGACGCCGAGAAGCTCGAGGCGCTCCTCGAGCGGCGCGGTCGGCTCTCCCTCGGCCACGCCACGAAGCTCGCCTCGGACCTCGCGCAGGGCGTCGCGGCCGCGCACGAGCAGCGCGTCTTCCACCTGCGCATCGAGTCCGCCAACGTGCTCCTGCACCGCGACACCGCGAAGGACGGCTCCGTCCGCATGACCCCGAAGCTGATCGACTTCGGCATCGCGCGGCTCGGCGACGGTCCGTTGATCTCGCCGCTTCCCTATCTGGCGCCCGAACAGCTGCAGGGGGAGACCGGCGACGGCCGCGCGGACGTGTGGGCCTTCACGACCCTCCTCGCGCATATGCTCCTCGGTCGTCTTCCGTTCGAGGACGCCTCGGCCAAGTCTCTCCTCGAGCATCTCGACGTCTTGCTCGCGTCGGCGCTGCAGGAGCTCGAGCGGATCGATCCCCAGGTAGCGGCGGTCGCGCGCGACGGCTGGCAGCGCGACAAGGCGAAGCGCCCGCTCCTCAAAGTGTTCGCGCGTCGCCTCCGCGATCTCTCGCTGCGCACCCCGGCGACCCTCGACGATCTCTCGCCGATCCTGGTCATCCCGGAGTCCCTCGCGCCCTCGGCGCTCGAGTCGGTACCGCCGCCGCCGCCGAAGATGCCGCCGCCGCGACCGCCGTCGATCCCACGGATGTCGAAGCCCACGAGCTGAGAGGCGAGCGCAGCGGTCGAGACGAGGTGGCGCGTTCCCGCCGCTCCAAGGTCGAACGCGTCGCGCGAGCTGCGACGTCATCGGTGCGTCCGCCTACGATGGGCGCATGAGGATCGTGCTCGGGACCCCTCGCCGCGGTTCTGACCATCGCACCGATCCCCTCCGATTCCCTCGTCTTCTTTGGCCGACGCGCGCAGGCTCGACGCCATCGACTTCGCTCGTCGGATCGAGCGCCACGCAGCGCACGCATCGCTCGAGTCTCGCCGAGCAGCGGACATTGCGCGTCCGCCGGCGGCGTGCGCGAAGCGCACGCGTGTCTACGTATCCGGGTGCGATGGACCTCCTCGACCCCAAGCTCGACGTCGTGTTCACGCTGCTGTTCTCGAAGCGCGAGAACCTACGGCTGCTCATGTCGCTGCTCACGGCGGTGCTTTCGCCATCCTCGCCGATCACCGCCGTCCGCGTCCTCGATGTCGACCTCTCGACGGAGGCGGTGGCCGATCGTCAGGTGATCCTCGACCTGCTGGTCGAGCTCGCGGACGGCCGTCTGATCAACGTGGAGATGCAGTGCGATCGGCGAGGCGCGGTCCCTAACCGATGGCTGTATCACTGGGCGCGACTGTTCTCCGGACGCATACAGCGCGGCCAGCCATACTCCGATCTGAAGCCAGTCGTCGCGATCGTGTTCCTCGATCTGAAGACAGACGCGGAGCGGTTCCACTCCGTCCATCACGTCCTCGAAATCCACAGCCGAGAGCGGCTGTTCGACGCATTCGAGCTGCACCTGATCGAGCTGCCGCGCCTCGCATCGCACACGACCGGGCGCGAGCCCGCGCCGCTGGTGCGCTGGGTGGGCACGCTTCCTTAGCTTCGAGGACGGTAGCGAGCTAGACTCGCTCGCCAGCGAGGATCCGATCATGGCCGAAGCGAAAGAAGCGCTCGAACGTCTCTCCGACGATCCCGCGGCTCAGCGGCTCGCCGAACGCCGCCGTGAGGCGGAGCTCGAATTGGAGCGGTTCGGGCTCGCCGAGCGGAAGCAAGGACACGTGGAACGTGCGCGGCTCGCGCTGTTGGACGTCCTCGCCGCCCGTGGCTTCACGCCGAACGAGCAACAGCGTGAACGCATCGACGCGTGCTTCGACGTCGGCGTGCTCGCGCGTTGGACGCGACGAGCCGTGACCGCGGAATCGGTCTCGGTGGCCTTCGACGATCAGTGACGGCGCGCTGCTACGGGAATGCGGGCCTGCGATGCGCGGCGTAATGTGTTCTCGGTGGCGCCGGTCCACCGCTCGTCCGCGATCGCCACCGCGGATTCATGGCTGGCACGGGTTCAGGTATGAAGACCGGTGTGGCGCGGAAGAAGATCCCCGGGCACCGGTGCTTCCAGTGCGGCAAGCGCAAGAAGAACGAGGCCTTCTCCGGCAAGGGCCATGGTCGGCATCAGTGCAATATGTGTCGGAACGCCGAACGTCGCGGGCGGCGCGTCTTCGCGGCGCTCGTCCCGATCGGTCACGACGACGAACGCGGCTTCGTGGACGAGGCGCGTCTCGAGCTGCTGATCCGGTTCGACGAGAACGTCACCCTGGTCCGCGGTGACGTCATGTCTGCGGGCGTCGACGCCTGAACGACGCGAGGTCGCGCAGCTCCGACGTCGCGATCACCATGCGGCGACGATTCGCAGACGCCGCCTGTCTACGGCGTCGCCTCCCGCACACGCGCGACCGCGTCGCCGCGGCTCGCGCTTGCTGCTCGACATCTCTCGGGACGCACCGAATTGACCTGTCGCTACACGCGACGCAGGATGGCGCATGTCCCGCCGCTGGCCGAGCCCCGTCACCCTGGGCCTTCTCGCCACGCTCTCCGCGTCCTGCAGCGCGCGGGTTCGTCACGACGAGCAGACGCTCACGATCGAGCAGACGCGTCCGATCTCCTCCGAGACGCTCGAGCGCGTTCGCGGCGCAGCCGGTCCGCTCGCGCCGCTCCTCTCTCCGCGCACGCGCTTGCACCGGGACGGGAGCGCGTTCGTCGCTCGGTCGACGAGCGTCGACGAGCTCGACGTACGCCTCTCCGGCGCAGCCATCAGCGTCGCGCTCGGACCTTCACGCGTCGAGCTCGCGATCCTCGGCGCGCGCCCGGGCGAGGGCGTCCTCGCGGACGGGCACGTCGTCTCGACGGGCGTCCTCCCGGCGACCGATCGCGTCGTCTCGGTGTACGACGGTCAGGTCGAAGAGTGGCTGCTGCTCCGCGACGCCACCGCGCCACGCGAGCTGCGCTGGTCCCTCCACGCGCCGCACGTCACGCGCGGCGCGGACGGCGAGCTGCTCCTGACCGACGACGCCGGAGGGACCACGCTCCGCATCCCGCGCCCCTTCGCCATCGACGCGGACGGGACGCGACACGCGCTCGATCTCGCCTACGCCGACGGCGTCCTCTCGATCACGCTCGACCCGGCCATCACGCGCTATCCGGTGCTGGTCGATCCGGCGGTGGAGGTCCCCATCTGGACCGCGGTCGCCACCGGTTTCGACACGTACGGCACCGCGATGATCAGCGGTGCGATGGACTACGACCGCGCGAGCGGAAAGACGTACCTCTACGTCGGCCAAGCGGGCGGCACCGGCGCGACCGAGGATCGCGGCATGGCCGAATGGACCGGCACCGCGTGGAAGTCGCGCGCGTACGCCGGAGGCGTTCCGATCTATGCGCGCAACTACCCTGCGGTGATCGCTGCGCAGGCGAAGATGTTCAGCTACGGCGGCTGCGCATCCACGCTGAGCTGCTCGGAAGGCGACTTCGTCTGGGATCCCGGCACCGGCTTTTGGAGCGGCGGAGGGAGCACTCCCAACGTTTGGCGCGCCGCAGCGGTGACGGTGCTCGGCGCGACGTTCGCGAGCGACCGCGTTTTCATCGCCGGCGGAGAGGATTCGACCATCCTCGGGGACGAGCCGCGCGGCATCATGACCGGCAACCCGACCAGCTTCCTCACGACTCGCTACCAGTACACCACCAACCCGTCGAATCGCTACGGCACTGCGGTCGCCT
>JBKJQC010001048.1:0-3593 GCA_046593995.1 Polyangiales bacterium | reverse complement strand
GGCACGAGGCCGCCGTCGAGGGCTTCGCCGGGATCGCTGAGGCGGCGAAGGAGTGGAACGGGTCGGAGCCGGTGCGCTGGGTGACGTAGAACCATCAGTGCGGGCGGTGTCCTAGTGGAGTGACCTCGCCAGCGTCTGACCGCTACACCGGGACCGCTGTCGCGAAGTTCCACGACGAACGGGACATTCTCATCGAAGATCTATTTCTTCGGGAGTACGCGATAGGTGAAACCTGCGGTGTCGTCGAAGCCCGTTCGCTCAACGGGAGTGTCCGACGAGGGTTTGAACGGTCTCCTGATGTCCGCCATAGGACCTAGGCACAACGAGGTACTTGCGGCCCGCAGATCAACTGAGCAGTTGTGTTTCTCGATTCGAGCGTTTATAATGCCTAGCGATGACAAGCATCGATCGTGAAGCAACTGACCGGCTCCTATCGGCGCTCGCGCGCCGCCTCTCTCTCGCGGGCGAGCGCTTCGAGCTCGTCGTCATCGGCGGGACTGCTCTCATCGCTCTTGGACTCGTCGAGCGAGCAACGCGTGACATCGATGTGGTCGCGCTTCTCGCTGATGGGATGCTCGTCTCGGCGACACCGCTGCCGCGCTCGCTTGTCGAAGCACGCGATCGGGTCGCCGCCGACTTCAGGCTCGACGAGCAGTGGCTCAACAGCGGCCCGGCCGGTCTCCTGCAGTGGGGCCTTCCCGAAGGTTTCCTCAATCGGCTGACAGCTCGGGGCTACGGCGAATGGCTCACCGTGCATTTCGCCTCACGCTTCGATCAGATCCACTTCAAGCTCTACGCCCTCGTCGATCAGGGCCCAGGCCGCCACGAGGCCGACCTCCTGGCCCTCTCACCACGCCCCGACGAGCTGCTCACCGCCGCGCGCTGGTCGCGGACGCACGACCCGTCCGACGGCTTCGCCCTGGAACTGACCGCAGTGCTCCGCCACCTGGGAGTCGAGGATGCAAATCCCGGAGCTCCGTAAGCGCACAACGACGGCACTGGTCGAGTTCGCGTGGCGCGAGTGGGCGCAGCTGGGCGTGTCCGCCGCGGTACCGCGAAGGGACTCGTGGGCGCAGGATCCCGAAGCGTTGCTCGTCTTCACCCTGCACGTCGCTCGACACGACCCGCGCCTGTTCGACGAGGTGCTCGACTGGCTGCGACTCAACGGCGATCTCGTCAGCGGCCGCAGGCTCACTCGACTTTCCGAACACGACGAGGACAGGCCGCTCATCGGCGCCGCGGTCGAATGGGCAGCCGGCCACGGCTCTCCGCTCCGCGTCGCCCTCCGCCCGCAGCGGGCGAGTGAGCCGCAGCCCGTCTTCCCCGACCTCCGGACGCCGACCCGAGCCGACGAGGCCTTCCGCCGTCACGGCTTCCTCAAGGCGCCGACGGAACCGACGCTCAAGTCGGCCCGCCCGGACACGGCGCACCCGATCAACCTTGCTTTCCGGCTGCGGCAGCTCTTCGGCGTCGGCGCGCGCGCCGAGATCGTCCGCTTCCTGCTCACCTCCGGCGCACCCAGGGCGACAACCCAGGAGATCGCCGACGCCGCCGTTTCGGTCAAGCGCAACGTCAACGACGCGCTCGCCGACCTCGTCGCGTCCGGCCAGCTCGGCCGCCATACGACCGGCAACGCCGCGCGGTACTCGCTCGACCGCCGGCGCTGGGCCGACTTCTTCGGGCTGGAAGAGCACGAGATCCCCACGTACCGAGACTGGCCGCGGATCCTCGGGGCACTCGCCGACGTCGATCGTTGGCTCCACGACCCGCGCAACGAGGGCCTCGACGACTACCTGCGAGCCAGCGAAGCACGGCGCCTCGTGGACAGGCTCGGCAACACGCTCGCCCAGGCAGGCATCGCGGTAGCACGAGCAGGACAAGGCGAGGACTACTGGCCGTCGTTCATCGCAACTGTCGATGCGATGGTTGCGGCTTTCGAGGTCTAGAGGCTTGATGTGAAGCCCGTTATAGTCTTGCGAAAAGGCTGGTCATTCTCGAAAGACAGTGCTACTCTTGGGCTTGACGGAGGTGCTTCATGACGGTGGCCCAGGAACTCGAGTTCGCGGAACGGACGATCTTGCTCCTCGACGCTCTGAACGACGTTGAAGCATTCGAGCCTGCCGTGAAGAGCAATCAGCGTGCTCATCGCAGGCTTCAAGATGCGCGTCGCGAGTCCCTTCGGGCGCTCTCGCCCGTGCGGATCAGCACGGCAGCAGCGATCCTCGGCGTCTCCGAGCCGACAGCGCGCCTCTGGACGGACGGGGGACTCCTCGAAGAGGTTGCAAAGCGTCCCGTGCGGAGGGTGTCGCCCGACAGCGTCCTGCGCATCCTCCCGATCGTCCGTGACCTCAAGCGGCAAGGGCGGAATCGCAACCTGCTCGACGCCATCTTCAACCGGCTCGACGACGAAGCACAGCTTGCCGATCCAGGCCTGCTCGAATCGCTCGAGCAGATGCGCCGCGGCGACACGATCGACATCACCCCCCGATAGCTCGTGCCGGCGACGCTCGTCGAGATCACTCGGCTCGCCGAGCTGCAGGTAAAGGCGTTGCGAGGTGCTGTTGCGGCTGCGTACGTGGAGTTCCTCCGCGACCTCGCAGCTCGGGGCTGCGAAGCGCTCCACTACCGCCTCACGGGGAACGTCGTCGAACGCATCTGCTCGCGACACTTGCGCGACCGGTACCGCGCGCTCGTCTGCTTCCCGGCCGAGGGACGCGCCGTCATCCTCCTGGTAGGTGAGCACGATGGACGCGACCCAAGTCGGAACATGTACGCGCTGCTCTACCGTATGCTCGACCTTCCGACGCCAGAGGGTGAGCGAACGAAGCCGGCATGCTGCAGCGATGACGGGGATCCGCCCGTCGATGCGGAGCTTCTCGACCAATTCGAAGCGAAGATCAAGGAGCTTCGACGCCTTCGCGATGCGTCGCTCGCTCGCAGCGCCGAGAAGAGACCTCGGCGCCGGCCCTCCTGACAGGAAATACGGTGTTGGGGTGCAGGCTCTTCAGGGCTAGCTCCGCGCGCCCCCAGACGCCGCAGAGAGCTGGCTCGCATAGCTACGCCAGGCGTGCGCGAGCCGCTTCACGCCCAGCTCGATCGCAGCCGCGCTCTGGACGAACTGCAGCCGCACGCAGTCGTCGTTCGCCGCGTCCACCGACAGCGCCGAGCCGGGCGTGACGGTGACGCCGTGCAGCAGCGCGATCTGCATGAACGCGGTCGCGTTGCCGGCCGGCAGGCGCGCCCAGAACGAGAGGCCGCCGCTCGGGCGCCGCCACGTCCACTCCGGGAGGAGCCGGCCGAGCGCGGCGGTGAGGACGTCGAGGCTGTCGGAGATCTCGCCGACGCGTAGCTCGCGCACGCGGTCGGCGTGTACGAGCAGCCGCGCGGCGAGCGCCTCGGTGACGAGCGAGCTCCCCATGTCGTTGACGGCCTTGAGGCGCGACAGATGCTCGACGATCGGCTGGGGCGCGCGAATCCAGCCGATGCGCAGGCCCGGCCAGAACAGCTTGCTCAGCGACCCGATCGTGATCACCGGGGCGGTGGCCGAGATCGCCGCGAGCGGCAGCGGCGGTGGCGGCGCCAGGGCCGGAGCC
>JBKJQC010000884.1:0-18112 GCA_046593995.1 Polyangiales bacterium | reverse complement strand
TCCTCGATGCGATCGCCGGCGAGACGCGGCTGGGTGCGCGCGGCAGCACTTCACGGACCTCCGTGCCTCCGCGCCTCCGTGTTCAATCCGAGCGTTCGAGAATCACGCTCGGTCATTAGAGCGACTTCACCCATGCCTCGAACGCAGGCTGGAGCTCGTCGGGGGTTTTCCCGGTCACCGCGCGCAGCGCCTTCTCGCCGGTGGGATCGGTGGCGAAGCCGTCGCGATAGCGATGGTAGAAGGGCCACAGCTCACCGCGCTCGTCGAGGAATTGGCAGAAATAGCGCGCAGTCGCGTAGTTCAGCTTCTCGTCGGGACCGCGGAACGCTGCGTCGGTGATCGCGAGGAGATGTGTGAGCCGCGCCTTCTTCGCGTCCGTCGAGGAGTGGAGCGCTGCGAGGAGCTTCGGGTGTCGCCAGTTCTTGTTGCCATGGATCTCGAGGGGCGCGCCGAAGACCGGTGCCTCGAACAGCGACGCGATGCCCTCGTCGATCCAGGTCGGCGCTCCCGGAAAGTCCGTCTCGAGGATCGGGTGCACGAGCTCGTGGGTCAGCGTGCCGATGCCGAGCCCCACGTTCATCACCATGCGCCGCTCGCTCGCCGCGTAGAAGCCGTACGGCGAGATGCACGCGGCGCCCCAGGTCTTCTGGCAGTAGCGCTCGTAGGGCTCGGCGTTCGCGAAGAGGTATACGAGGATCGCGCGCGGCGGACGCGTGTCGAAGCGGTCGTGGAAGTAGGCGCCGAGCGCCTTCGACGCGAAGGAGACCGCCGGCTTCACGGAGCCGCCGTCGGGCGCGACGAAGACGAACACGTCGGACACGACCTCGATCGAGGCCTTGGCCCCGAGCTCGGTCTTCGCTTGGTCGATCAGGCTCGCGCGGTCGGCGTCGAAGTCGAACTTGGACGCCGACGCCGACGCTGGCGGTGACACGCCGATCGGCGTCGAGGCGTACGGCGCGGCCACCGGCGCAACGTCTGCGGGTGGATCGGCTCTCCGACACGAGAGCAAGAGCAACGCTATCGGGGCGAGCCTCCACACGAAGGCTTCGAAACGCGAGCGATGGCGACCTTGGCGCGCGCGGCTCACACGCCGCAGCCGGCGTAGATCGGCCCGGAGAATCCGTCGTCGACGCGGGCGCGGAGCGTCGAGCAGCTCCCCTTTGGAGGGTGCACGGTCGTCGTCACGCCCGAGGCCGGGTGGGCGATGTTCTTCCCGTCGACCAAGATGTCGATCGCGCCGCCCCGCGCCCGTACCTCGATCGGGCCCTCGGGTAGCGACGCTCCGACGTGCTGCCACTGGCCGCCTGGGACGCGAGCTTCCAACGTGCACGCCGCCGGGCTCCGCACGCACACACGTCCGGCGACGACCGCGTCGTGGATCGCCTTCGGCGTGTTCGCATCGGCCAGCACGAACGTCGTCGCGCGCAGCGAATCGGTGTGACTGTCGCTCCCTCCGAGCGGCGTCATGCGCCGGCGTCGTTTTTCGATCTCGCGATCGAGCCGCGCGAACGTCTCGCGCGTCGATGCGAGTGGATCGCCGAGCACGAGGCGATCGCGGAGGTGGCTCGCCACGACGTTGTAGGCCTCGAACCCTTGGGCGACGCGATCGATCGTCGCGATGTCGGGCGGCGGCTCGAGCTCGGGGTGCGTGAAGGGGCGCCAGGAGAGATCGTTCTTGGTGAACGAGACCGGAGAGCTGAGCGGACCGACGAGGGGATGGTTCACGACGAGCAACCCGTCGCGCGCGACCCAGCGCTCGACGAACGACTCGGGGCGGCTCGGATCGGTCTCCGCGAGGACCGTGTCGAGATCCGCGAACGACATGCCGACGTGGCCGTAGACGTGGTCGGTGTACTCGAAGCCGGGAATCAGCGTGATGTCGGTGTGAAGAGTGATCGCGTCACGGAGCGCGCGCTGATCGCGCACGACCTGCGCGCGGAGCTCCGGGTCGAGATAGAAGCGCGCGTGGACGTGCGGCGTGAGCACGAGGAAGTCGATCCCCTCGGCGCGCGCCAGCTTCACCGTCGTCGCGAGGTCGCGCGAGACGTGCGACGGGTGGTCGGGCGGACCGACGTGGGTGTGGAAGTCTCCGGCGAGCACCTGGTAGCCGAAGAGCTGCGGGTGCTTCCCCTGTGACTTCGCAAGCAAGGCGGGGCGATACGCGGACTCGTACGCGCTCCCGAGCAGCACCTGCTGCGAGCAGCCGGACGCGAGGAGCGCGACGGCGATGGCTGCGGGCCGCATCTCCGAGCGACGAATCCGGCGCTGATCCATTCACCTTGACGGCAATTGGTGCGGAGCGGAGGCCGAAAGGCACGTCACGGGCGCCGCCCGCAGGGTGATCTCCCGTTTCGGTCGGGACGACGCGCCAAACGCTCGCAACGTTCGCATCATCGCGCTCACGTAAAACTTCGTCATACGTGGACGCAAAAACGCGAACGTTGCGAACGTTTGCGCGGGTCGTGGCGGAGAATTCGGGGTGTCGCCCGGGGACGACCGTGACACGCGCTGCGCCGAGATGCGCACGCATCACGAGTAGCAAGACCCAGACGCTGCTCGGTGACCCGTGCGTCGCGGGGGGCGCGGCTTCGATCGCCATGCTAGCCCTGACGGTGATGAGTACTCGACGTGCTGGCGTGCTGCGGAGCGCATTTGTCGTGACGGTCAGTCTTGGAGCCGCCGGCTGCGAATTGAATCCCACGTACCTTTCGGATCCCTTACCAGCTGCCGACGCGAGCCCAGATACCTCGATCCCAGCTTGTTCGGAGGTCCATTACAGCCTCGGTGGGCCGTGCGAGCCAAACGCCCGCTGCACGCTGTGGACTCGGGAATGTCCCGGCTCGTCTCTCGTCGGCGTCGAGGGCCAATGCTCCGCGGGCCGCTGGCACTCCGTCGAGACGTCGTCGTGCAACCCACCAGGGTTCTTCAATCCGGACACGGGCATGCCCGACACCGGCTTCCCGGATACCGTCGTCGCCGACACCGGGATCGATGCAGCTGACGCGACGCTCGGTGACGCCGCAGACGTCTCGATCGAGCACGAGACCGACGGTGCGAGTGACGCCACGCTGCAAGACGCAGCCTCCGACGTCGCCTCCGACGGCTGACGGTCAGCGCTCCTTCGGCTTGGCGGCGGCGAGGAACGCCGGGCGCTCTCCGCCGCCGTGGACGAGTAGCTCCGCGCCGCTCACGAAGCTCGCGAGAGGGGACACCAGATAGAGGCATGCGTTCGCGACGTCGTCGCCTTCGCCGAGGCGGCCGAGCGGGATGGTCTTCCCGACGGCGGTGAGCGCGGCCTCGTCGCCGTAGTGCAGCTCGGAGATCTCGGTGCGGATCGGTCCCGGAATCACCGAGCACACACGCACCTTCGGCGCCCACTCGACGGCGAGGGACTGCGTGAGGTTGTGGAGGCCGGCCTTTGCGGCGCCGTACGCCGCGGTGCCGGGGGAGGGGCGCGTGCCGCTCACGCTCCCCACGTTCACGATCACCCCGCCTTCCGGCTGCTCCTGCATCACCGCGTTCGCGCGCTGCGAGAAGTGGAGCGGCGCGAGCAGGTTGAGCGTGATGATCGCGGTGGAGAAGCGCGGCGACGCGGTGGCGGCGTCGGCGGGAGGCGAGCCGCCGGCGTTGTTGATCAAGATGTCGAGGCCGCCGAAGCGCTCGCGTGCGGTCGCGATCACGCGATCGATCTGCTCGATCTCGCGCACGTCGGCGGCGACGAACACCACGCCCGGCGGCAGCGACTCCGGCTCCTTGCGCGCGCACACGACGACGTTCGCGCCCGCCTCGGCGAAGCGCGCGGCGATCGCACGGCCGATGCCGCGCGTGCCGCCCGTAACTACGGCGACCTTCCCTACGAGCGAAATCGTCATTGGCGGTCACAAGTGAAACATGTTCTACTCGTGGGGCCAATGGGGATCGCAGTCCACGTCCAGGATGGGATCGCGGAGGTCGTCGTCGACTACCCGCCGGTCAACGCGCTGCCGTCCGCAGCCTGGTTCGAGCTCGCGCGAGTGCTGCGCGAGGTCGGGGCCGATCCGGCCACGCGCGTCGTGATCCTCGCGGCGGAGGGCAAGGGCTTCAACGCCGGCGTCGACATCAAGGAGATGCAGACCACGAAGGCCAAAGGGTTGGGGCACGATGCGCTCCTCGCGGCCAATCGCGGGTGCGCCGAGGCGTTCTCTGCGGTGTATCGCTGCCCGGTCCCCGTCATCGCGGCGGTACAGGGGTTCTGCGTCGGTGGGGGCATCGGGCTCGTCGGCAACGCGGACGTGATCGTCGCCTCGAAGGACGCGTACTTCTCGCTCCCCGAGGTCGATCGCGGCGCGCTCGGGGCGGCGACGCACCTCGCGCGGATGGTCCCGCAGCACCGCATGCGGGCGATGGTCTACACCTGCGCGCGCGCCACCGCCGACGAGCTGCACGCGTTCGGCTCGGTGCTGAAGGTCGTCGAACGCAGCGAGCTCCGCGAGACGGCGCGCGTGATCGCGCGCGACATCGCCAAGAAGAGCCCGGCGGTGATCCGCGCCGCCAAGGCGTCGCTCAACGGCATCGATCCGATCGACGTCGAGAAGAGCTACCGCTTCGAGCAAGGGTTCACCTTCGAGCTCAATCTCTCCGGCGTGGCCGACGAGGCGCGCGACGCCTTCGTCGAGAAGCGTGACGCGCGGTTTCATTCGGGCCCCTCCCCGGAGGGGCCCCTCCCGAGAATCACCAAGTAGGGGAGCTGCTGATGGACAAGCGGAAGACCGAAGCGGAGGTCATCGCGTCCTTGCGCGACGGGATGACGATCGGCATCGGCGGGTGGGGCTCGCGGCGGAAGCCGATGTCGCTCGTGCGCGCGATCGCACGCTCCTCGCTGCGCGAGCTGACGATCGTGTCCTACGGCGGGCCGGATGTCGGCCTCCTGTGCGCGACCGGCAAGATCAAGAAGCTGATCTACGGCTTCGTGTCGCTCGACTCGATCCCGCTCGAGCCGTTCTTCCGCATCGCGCGGCAGAAAGGCGAGCTCGAGGTCGTCGAGCTCGACGAGGGGATGCTCCAGTGGGGGCTCTACGCGGCGTCGCTGCGGCTCCCGTTCTTGCCCACCCGCGCCGGCCTCGGCTCGGACGTGCTGCGCGTGAACCCGCACCTGAAGCTGGTCACGTCGCCCTATGCCGATGGTGAATCGTTGGTCGCGATGCCGGCCATCCCGCTCGACGTCGCGCTCGTCCACGTACACCGCGCCGACATCCACGGAAACGGCCAGATCCTCGGGCCCGATCCCTTCTTCGACGACCTCTACTGCGGCGCCGCCAAGCAGCGGTTCGTTTCCTGCGAGAAGATCATCGAGACGCAGGAGCTCCTGAACGACGGGCCGCTCTCCACGCTGAAGCTCAATCGGATGATGGTCGACGGCGTGGTCGAGGCGCCGAAGGGGGCCTGGTTCACGGCGTGCGATCCCGACTACGGCCGCGACGAGGCGCTGCAGAAGGAGTACGCAGCGGCCGCGGGCGATCCCGAGAAGTGGAACGCGTTCTACACGCGCTCGCTCGAGGGGTCGCTCGAGGAGAGGGGGCCGGCATGAGCGACTGCACCCTCGACGAGGTCTGCGCCCTGGCCTGTGCCGAGGCGTTCCGCCCTCTTCCGGGAGAGAGCGGCGAGATCCTCGCGTCGCCCATGGGCACCATCCCCTCGATCGGAATCCGGCTCGCGAAGTCGACCTTCGCGCCCGATCTGCTGATCACGGACGGCGTCGCCTCGCTCGTCGCCAACGTCACCGCGATCGACGCCCCTGCCAGCGAGCGGGTGATCGAGGGGTGGATCCCCTACCGCGCGATCTTCGACGTGGTGTGGTCGGGACGCCGACACGTGATGATGGGCGCGAGCCAGATCGATCGCTTCGGCAACCAGAACATCGCCTGCATCGGGGACCACGCGAAGCCGAAGTCCCAGCTCCTCGGGGTGCGCGGCGCGCCGGGCAACACCATCTGCCACACCACGAGCTACTTCGTGCCCAACCACTCGACCAAGGTCTTCGTCGAGAAGGTCGATTTCGTCTCCGGCGTGGGCTACGACCGCGCAAGGGCGCTCGGCGAGTCGGCGCGCTTCCACGAGATCCGCCGCGTCGTGACGAACAAGGCGGTGCTCGACTTCGACACGCCCGACAAGACCATGCGCCTCCGCTCGGTCCACCCCGGCGTCACCGTCGACGAGGTGCAGGCGCTCACCGGCTTCGCGCTGGTGATCCCCGCGGACGTACCGACCACGCCGCTGCCCACGACCCACGAGCTCGACATCATCCGCCGCGTCGTCGATCCGCGCGGCCTCGGAAAGAAGGAGCTCGCCCGATGAAGCTCAGGACGCGCATCTGTGATCTGTTCGGCATCGAGGTCCCCATCATCCAGACGGGCATGGGCTGGGTCTCCGGTCCGCGTCTCACTGCGGCAACCAGCGACGCCGGCGGTCTCGGGATCCTCGCCTCGGCGACGATGACCTTCGAGCAGCTCGAGGCCGCGATCCGCGAGATCAAGGGGCGCACCACGAAGAACTTCGGGGTGAACCTCCGCGGCGACCAGGAAGACATCGACCAGCGGGTCGCGCTGCTCGTCCGCGAGAAGGTGAAGGTCGCGAGCTTCGCCGGCGCGCCGAAGAAGGACGTGATCTCCAAGCTGAAGGACGGCGGCGTGCTCACGGTGCCGACCGTCGGTGCGCGCCGCCATGCCGAGAAGATGCAGGCCGCGGGCGTCGACGCGCTGATCGCGCAAGGTCACGAGGGGGGCGGTCACACCGGGCCGGTGCCGACCACGCTCTTGCTCCCGCAGGTGTGCGACGCGGTGACCATCCCGGTGCTCGGCGCGGGCGGGTTCTTCGACGGACGCGGGCTGGTTGCGGCGATGGCCTACGGCGCGAGCGGGATCGCGATGGGCACGCGCTTCCTGTTGACCAAGGAGAGCACCGTCCCCGACGCGGTGAAGCAGGTCTACCTGAAGACGAAGGTGACCGACACGGTGGTGACCGAGTCGATCGACGGCGTGCCGCAGCGGGTGATCCGCACGGAGCTGATCGACGCGCTCGAGAAGGGGATGCGGCCCTTGGCCCTATTCCGCGCGCTGATGCGCGCCTTCGAGCTGCGATCGATCACCGACACTTCGCCGCTCGGCTTCCTGAAGGAGGGCCTCGCCATGAAGAAGGCGCAAGGTCTCTCGTGGACCCAGCTCGCGATGGCGGCCAACGCGCCGATGATGACCAAGGCGAGCATGGTCGATGGTCGGCCCGAGGTCGGCATCCTCCCGACGGGGCAGGTCGTCGGCATGATCGAGGAGCTCCCGACGGTGGCCGAGGTCATTGCGAAGATCACGCGCGAGGCCGAGGAGACGTTGGCTCGGCTCGCACCCCCGCCCGCGCCGACGCGCTCGGACCGGAAGCGGAGCGCGCTGTCGTGAGCGCCTCTCTCACGGAAGAGGGCACGGGAGAAGACGTCGTCCTCTACGAGCAGCGCGATGCCGTTGCGCTCGTGACGATGAATCGTCCGCGCTACCGCAACGCGCAGAACGTGAAGATGACGCACGCGCTCGACGCGGCGTTCGTGCGCGCCGTGAACGACGACGCCATCAAGGTCATCGTGCTCCGCGGCGCCGGCGATCACTTCTCCGCCGGACACGACATCGGCACGCCCGAGCGGGACATCCACAAGTCCTTCCCGCGCATCGCCACCGTGTCCTGGGAGCACGAGGGTCGTCCGGGCGTCGAAGGGACGTTCGTGCGCGAGGCCGAGGCCTACGTGGGCATGTGCCGCCGCTGGCGCGAGCTGCCGAAGCCGACCGTCGCGATGGTGCAGGGGGCGTGCGTCGCGGGTGGGCTGATGCTCGCCTGGGTGTGCGATCTGATCGTCGCGAGCGAGGACGCGTTCTTCGCAGATCCCGTCGTGAAGATGGGGATCCCCGGC
Organism: Polyangiales bacterium; assembly: GCA_046593995.1. Taxonomy (GTDB): domain Bacteria; phylum Myxococcota_A; class Polyangia; order Polyangiales; family JADJMO01; genus JALHOE01. The sequence continues at coordinate 10,185 of JBKJQC010000884.1, read as the reverse complement.
GTGGAGTGGTTCGCTCACCCGTTCGCCATGCCCCCGCGCATCGCGAAGGAGCTGCTGTTCACCGGGGACCGCATCGACGCCAAGCGCGCGTTCGAGATCGGAATGATCAACCGCGTCGTGCCCCGCGATGGCCTCGAGGAGGCGACGATCGCCCTCGCGCGCCGCGTGGCCGAGATGCCGCGCTTCGGGCTCGCGCTCACCAAGAAGGCGATCAACCAGGCCGAGGATCGCATGGGACTCCGCGACACCATCGACGCGACGTACGGGCTCCATCACCTCGCGCACGCGCACAACACGCTCACCTCACCCGATTCCGTCAATGGGCACCTCGGCGGCCACGACGCGAAGAGCATGGCGCGCGCTGGAAAGAAGGAGTGACGTGGACCTCGCGTTCACCCCTGCCGAAGAGGCGTTCCGCGCCGAGGCCCGCGCGTGGCTCGAGGCGCACGTGCCGCGCGATCTCCCGAGCGGCGACACGCGCGAGGGGTTCGCGCTCCATGTCGTCTGGGAGAAGAAGCTCTTCGAGGCGCGTTGGTCCGTCGTGTCGTGGCCCGCGAAGTACGGCGGTCGCGACGCGAGCCTCGTCGAGTGGGTGATCTTCGAGGAGGAGTACTGGCGCGCCGGCGGTCCGCAGCGCGTGACGCAGAACGGGATCTTCCTCCTCGCGCCCACGTTGTTCGCGTTCGGGACCGAGGAGCAGAAGGACCGCGTGCTGTCGCGCATGGCCGCGGCGCAGGATCTCTGGTGTCAGGGCTGGTCCGAGCCGAACGCGGGGAGCGATCTCGCCGGCATCAAGAGCTGGGCCGAGAAGGTCGACGGCGGGTTCAAGCTCTACGGACAGAAGACCTGGTGCACCCGCGGCGCGTTCTGCGACTTCATGTTCGGCCTGTTCAGGAATGCGCCCACCGGAGACACGCACGCCGAGCGCCACGCCGGGATGACTTATTTCATGGTCCCCCTTCGTGTCGCTGGGGAGAAGGCGCCGGGCGTGAACGTGCGCGCGGTCGCACGGCTCGACGGCGACGATGGCTTCGCGGAGGTGTTCCTCGACGGCGCGTTCGTCCCCGACCGTGACGTCATCGGCAAAGTAGGCGAGGGGTGGAAGGTCGCGATGGCCACCACCGGCTCCGAGCGCGGGCTCACGCTGCGCAGCCCGGGACGGTTCAGCGCGTCGGCCGAACGGCTCATCGAGCTGGCGCGGGACGAGGGCGTGAGCGACGCGCGGAAGCGCGACGCCGTCGCAGCTGCCTTGATCGACGCCGAAGCATATCGAATCTATACGTGGCAGACCGTCGGTCGCTTGATCACCGGCGAGAAGCTCGGCGCCGAGTCGAGCGTGAACAAGGTCTTCTGGTCGGAGCTCGACGTGCGACTGCACGAGACCGCGCTCAGCATTCTCGGCGAGAACGCGCAACTCGACGGCGAGTGGATGAAGGGGTTCCAGTTCGCGCTCGCGGGGCCGATCTACGCGGGGACCAACGAGATCCAGCGCAACGTGATCGCCGAACGGATCCTGGGGCTGCCGAGGAAATGAGCCGCTTCGTCTTCGATGAAGAGCGACTGTCGTTCGCGCGCTCGGTGCGCGACGCGCTCGCGCGGCTCTGTCCTCCCTCGGTCGTACGCGCCGCCTGGACGAGCGAGACGGGACGTTCACCAGAGCTGTGGAAACAGCTCGTCGAGCTCGGCCTGGTGGGTGCGATGGCGCCGGAGCCGCTCGGTCTCGGGATGCGCGAGCTCGATCTGGTGCTGGTCCTCGAGGAGTGCGGGCGCGCGGCGCTGCCGGAGCCGATCGTCGAGACGAGCGTGGTCGTGTCGCTGTTGCGCGACGCGCGCGAGACCACCTGGCTCCCGCGCATCGCCGACGGAGCCATCGCGACCCTCGGGCTCGAGACCCTGGTGCCGGACGCGCACGTCGCCGACGTGACGGTGCTCGCGCGCGACGGCGCTCTGCATCTCGTGAGCCGCGACGCCGTGCGGCTGACGCCGGAGAAGTCGGTGGACGGCGCACGCAGGCTCTTCCGCGTCGAGTGGTCGTCCTCCACGCAGCTCGACGTACCGTTGTCGGCCGCCAGAGATCGCGCCGCCTTCGCGACGTCGGCCTTCCTCGTCGGCGTCGCCCGAAAGCTGCTCCAGACGACCGTCGAGTACGTGAAGATCCGCCACCAGTTCGGGCAGCCGATCGGGAGCTTCCAGGCGGTGAAGCACCACCTCGCGGACGTGCATGTCGCGATCGAGCTCGCCGCACCGCTGGTGCACCGCGCTGCGCACTCGCTCACCCACGGCGACCGCGACGCGACCCTGCACGTGTCGATGGCCAAGGCCGCCGCGTCGGATGCAGCGCTGCTCGCCTCGCGGGCGGCTCTGCAGTGCCACGGCGCCATCGGCTACAGCTTCGAGCACGATCTGCACCTGTGGATGAAGCGCGCGTGGGTGCTCGCAGCATCCCATGGCGACGCGGCGTACCATCGTGGTCGCCTGGCCGATGCGATCCTGACCCCTGTCTCTCCGTGAGGATGTCATGCCCGAAGCGTTCATCGTCGATGCCGTTCGTCTCCCCGTCGGTCGCCGCAACGGCTCCTTCGCCAAGGTGCATCCGGGCGATCTCGGCGCCGCGGTCATGCGCGCGCTGATCGAGCGATCGAAGATCGATCCCGCGCTCGTCGACGACGTCGTCTTCGGCTGCCTCGACACCATCGGACCGCAGGCGGGCGACATCGCGCGCAGGTGTTGGCTCGCGGCTGGGCTGCCCGAGGAAGTCCCGGGCACGACGATCGATCGCCAGTGCGGCTCGTCGCAGCAGGCCGTGCACTTCGCCGCGCAGGGCGTGATGAGCGGGACGCAGGATCTCGTCGTCGCCGGCGGCGTCCAGAACATGAGCATGATCCCGATCGGCGCGTCGATGATCGTCGCCAAGTCGTACGGCTTCGATCACCCGTGGCAGGGGTGCGAGGGGTGGCAGAAACGCTACGGCGATCAGGCGGTCTCGCAGTTCGCCGGAGCCGAGAGCATCGCGAAGAAGTGGGACCTCTCGCGCGAGGCGATGGAGCGGTTCGCGTTCGAGAGTCACCGCCGTGCGATCCAGGCGCAGGACGAGAAGCGCTTCGACCGCGAGATCGCTCCCGCCTTCGGGCTCGCGGTCGACGAGGGGCCGCGTCGCGACTCGACCCTCGAGAAGATGGCGACCCTGAAGACGCTCGCAGAAGGGGGCCGGCTCACCGCGGCGCTCTCGAGCCAGATCTCGGACGGGGCGGCCGCGCTCTTGATTGCGAGCGAGAAGGCCGTGAGGGAGCACGACCTGAAGCCCCGCGCGCGGATCCATCACCTGAGCGTGCGCGGCGAGGATCCGATCATGATGCTCAGCGCGGTGATCCCCGCGACGCGGTACGCGCTGAAGCGCGCGGGCATGAAGATGTCGGACATCGACCTCGTCGAGATCAACGAGGCCTTCGCCCCGGTCGTGATGGCGTGGCAGAAGGAGCTCGACGTCGATCCCGCGCGCGTGAACCCGAACGGCGGCGCGATCGCCCTCGGACACCCGCTCGGCGCGACGGGCGCGCGCTTGATGACCACGCTGCTCCACGAGCTCGAGCGCACCGGCAAGCGCTACGGGCTGCAGACGATGTGCGAGGGCGGCGGGCAGGCGAACGTGACGATCCTCGAGCGACTCGGCTGATCGCGCGTCCTCGTCGTCATCCGGTCTCTGAGGTCTGTTACCAATAGGAATGGCTCCGCCGACGCCAGTCACATCTGTTGCGCCGATCGATGCTGTCATGGAGCGCTGGTCGTTCGGTCGTCGGATCCGCTTTCTGGTGTGGTTGTCGGTGCCCTTCGTGATCGGCGCAGGCGCGGCCATCGTCCTGGTTGCTTCCGGCTTGGGTGAACCGCTCCGGCGACGCCCGACTTTCGCCGGGCTGCTCCTCACGGTGGGCTGGGCGGTCGTGACCACTCTCGTTGCGGTTCTCCAGACCTGCCCGCGTTGTCACAACTCGTTCAACGCTGCGTTTTTCGCCGGCACGCCGTACTCGCGCGCGTGCATGTACTGCGGGTTGCGCGCCGACGCGCCATCGCGGCGGCTCGGCGTGGGCCGCTCACTCGCGATCCTGCTGACGCCAGCGATCTTGGTGAGCTCGGTCGTGTTGGCGATGGAGCGTTATCTGCCTCCTCCGACGGTGTACACCGTGACGATGGCCGAGCTCCTCGAGCTGCGCGGAAAGTCACGATACGTCACGATCGTCGGCGCGGTGGCGAAGCCCGAGCTCGCCGGTTCCTACGTGAAGATCACGCAAAGCACGGGTGGTCGCAGCGGTGGAAGCCACGTCGTCTACCAGGTCGTACCGCTCGTGCCACGAAAGTGGCGGTCCGCGCCGGTCCGCGTCTGGATCCTCTGCCAGCCCAGCCCGGAGACTGGCAACTGCGCCGATCCGTCTCGCTTTCTCGAGCTCCTGCAAGCGCACGAGGGCCCGCTCGTGAATGCCTTCCTCATCCCTCACGGTGACGTGACGAAGGCGGGGAGCGGTTGGGAACGCTCGACCACCGACGCCAGGATCAAGCACGACGTGACGTCGCACCTCGAGGCGCTGTTCGTGAGCTGGCCTCACCACCCGGAGCGCGAGTAGTGGGGCGACGGGCACGCCCGCGCGGGCCGACCGTGAGGGTCACGCCAGGTCGTCACGATGCTTGTGGAGGAGGCTGCAGATGCGTGAGGGGGGCGGCCAGGCGAACGTGACGATCCTCGAGCGGCTCCCATCACCGGCCTCGTCGTCATGCTCCCGCCCGTGCGAGGAGCTCGGCGACCCATGCCGTTGCGTCGACGTACTGCTGCACGTACTCAGAGGCGCGCGCGATGCGTGAGTGCGGAGTGGCCCTCGCGGTACCGAGCTTGTACGCTCGCTGCGACGCATGAACGAGGAAGACGCGCCGGACGACGACGACGAGGACGTACCCGAAGAGGACTCGCCCCCCGACGAGCCGCCGGAGTACGAGCCCGAGGAAGAGGCGTCCGAGGAAGAGGCGTCCGAGGAAGAGGAGGAGACCAGCGCGGGCGAGGAGCCGGCGCCGGAGTACCGCCAGCCGGAGTCAGAAGACTCTCCCGAGGACAGCGAGGAGAGCGAAGCGGGCGACGAGGAAGAAGAGGTCGAGTACGGCCTGCAGGTCGAAGACCGCGAGATTTTCGGCTCGCGCGAGGAGCTGCCGGACGCGCAGGACGACGACTTCGAGGACGACCTCGGCGACTGGGGCGCGCGCGACTACGCGGAGAGCGCGCAGCACTTCTTCGGCCGCAACGAGTTCTTCGGCGACACAGCCGAGCACCGCTACCGCGACGAAGGGTTCGAGCCGTTCCAATACGACTACGAGTGGCGGAGCACCTTCGAGCAGATCTCGCCCGGCGCAGGCCGCACGGTGAAGTTCTATCAACGCGGCCAGGAGGTCGCGCCGCTCGGCTTCGTCAGCCTCGCGGTGCTCGCGGCGCTCCGTCACTACTATCCGCAGATCGATCTCTCGAAGCTGCACGTCACCGTACCGGCGAAGCCGCGCATGACTCCGCTCGCGCGTCCGGCGGAGGATCTTCCGACCCAGTTGCTCTCGGTGACCCCTGCCGACAAGGTCGATCTGCGGAAGTACTGCACCGCCGTCGGCGACCAAGGGCAGTCGTCGCGTTGCTCGGCGTTCGCGTGGACCCACGCGGTGGAGTTGGTGGCGAACCTGGCCGGCGCCCCCACGCCGCGGCTCTCGTGCAGCTTCACGATGTTGCAGTTCCAGCGTCGGCAAGGGGACGCGAAGGACTACCGCTATGCGGCGGCAGGAGGCGACGGCACCGAGCCCGGGCCGATGCCGGGGGACGTCTTGATCCAAGGGGGCACCTGTCGCCACGAGCTCTGGCCCGACGACGTCGAGGAGCCCCTCTGCGACGAAGGCACGATGCTGCAAGACGCCGAGAACCGGCGACTGCAGGCGCGGGTCTACGAAGTGCCGATCGACGAAGTGCGCAAGCTCCTGACCGCAGGCTGTCCCGTCCATGTCTCGATGGACACCGGCGAGGGCTTCAGCGAGCTCGGCCGCGATGGAGTCTTCGACGCTTCGGAGAAGCCGAGCGGAGACCACGGCCGACACGCGATGCTGTGCGTCGGGTATGTCGGTAACTACTACATCATCAAGAACAGCTGGGGCGAGGACTGGGGCGACCGCGGCTACTGCTACGTGCCGAAGAAGGTGCTCGCCGACGCGCGCGCGCAGTTCGTCGCCATCGTGCCCACGCGGAGCAAGGCCGCATCCGGCAGCAGTGGCAGCAATGGCAGCAGTGGCAGCAAGCAGCCCCGGGCCAGTTCGGCCGAGAAGCCGCAGGTGCGCTGCACATTCTGCACGCAAGCCGGCCCGGTCGGCTCCACCTGCGCGAGCTGCGGTGCCCCGCTGCCGAAGACTGCGCCGGTGCAGCATGCGCCGCGAGAGGAGCAGCAAGCGCAGTATCAACCGCGCCTCTGGGAGCAAGCGCCGCCGGCCCCCCAACAGCAGTACGCGCAACAGCAGTACGCGCAACAGCAGTACGCGCGCGGCCAGGAGTGGGCCGCGCAGCCGTGTCCCCGCTGCGGGACGGCGCTCCCCGCCTACGCCCGCGGCTGCAACGGCTGTGGAGCCCGCCTCGCATGAACAAGCTGACCCTCGACGAAGCCAGCGGCCCCGTGTCGCCGAAGTTCCAGTACTCGTTCGTCATCGCCTTCGCCGACGACGGGGACGCTGTGTCGCTGACGATCCACTCGAAGAAGGGCGCGCTCGGGACCCACGACGTGAAGGCGAGCGTCTCGCGCGAGGCGTTCGCCGCGCTGCTCGCGGCGGTCGAGCGCACGTCCGATCTCGTCGACGACGCTCGGGCGAACCGCGTCGGCGTCCGCGTGAACACGCTGGTCGTCACGCGCGGGGACGTCGAGAGCGTGGTTCGCTACACCGGGTCCGACGTCGATCCCCGCGTGTCCGCTGACGACAAGACCAACTCGCTACGAGCCGCACGCGACGCCATCCTGGCGCTCGTGCGTGACGCCTTGCCGACGGCGACCTGACCGATCTCGAGCACGGAGCGCAGCACGCTACACGCAGCGGCCCGAGTCGCACTTCGTGAAGCCGAGCGCGGTGCACTCGACCTCCTGCGGTTCGCCCGCGACGCAGACGGAGACCTTGGTGCTGTCGACGCTGCACGTGCTCGCCGACGGGACGCTGCACTTCTTCGCGTCGGGGTAGACGCACTGGGCCGAGCCGTCGGCGTTCTCCATGCACGTCCCGCCAGCCACGCGGGTGCAGTCGCGGAAGCTCACGCGGCTCGAGCGATCGCACCCGAGCTTGATGGCGCCGTCGCAGCGGTCCTTCCCCAGCCCGTCGCACGCGACCGGCGCGCGATCCGTGCAGCCGGTCTCGGAGGTCGTGCTGCACTTCTGATAGGCGTGACTGCAGTCTCGCGTGATCGTCCGACCGTCGGCGACCTTCATCGTGGCGACGTCGCCCGCGCACGTCACGGTCGGCGTGCGCGTTCCGATCCACCAACATCCGCTCTCTTCGCAGTAGATGTCGAAGGGGCGCTCCGTCTCGATGTCATTCAGGGTCTCGCACGATGCGCCGGCGAGGGCTCTCCGGAGGACCCACGAGCGTCGCTCGTTCTTCTCGTGCTGAGGGATGGCTCGCTCCTCGGCCGCATCGGGCAGCGCGCAGAGCCCGACGAGCGTCGCCGGCGAGGCGCTCGGATCGCGGCACGATCCGAGCGCGACGCACGCACGCGCGACCTCGAGGGGCGTCAGCGGCGCGGGCTCCGCGATTCGCGACGGCCACGCCTGTGCCGCGGTCACGTCGACGCGGCCGTCGGGTCGTGTGCCGTAGACCGGTCCGGACGGCGCGGGCTTGCCGCTGGCGGGAACTGTGGGCGCAGGATCGGAATCGATGCTGCAGGCGGCACCGAGGAGGACGATGCAAGCGAGGGGAAGGAGACGGCGCATCACGTACGCCCCATGTGCGAAGGACGTGCCGTTACGAAACCGCGGTAATCCCCGCTCGTCGGGATCGATCGTGCCTCGTCGGCCCAGTGCGGGGCGACACCGCGCGTGAACGCTCGTTCGCAGCCATGAGGTCTACTCGCACCCGCGTCAGGAGCCGGGAGTCGTCATCGCACCAGGAGACGCGGCCGGCGCGCTGTTCCCGGTTCCGCCGGTCCGTCGACCCGCGGCGAACGCGGCCACCAGCGCGAGGATCGCGACGGCGACGAGCGCGATGATCGAGAACCCGAGCGCGCGCCGCGTGACACGTGAACGGGCAGGAGCCTCGGCGATCGCGCGGGGGCGGGTCGTCTCGATGTCCTTGCCCGGGAGGTCGCGGGAGACGCTCGTGAGCTTCTCGACGGCGACGCCTCCGTCGGCCGGTCTCTTCGCCCGATCGTGCTCGAGCATCTCGTCGATCACCCCGGCCAGATCTGCGGGGACCCAGGGCGCGACGTCGCGCACACGCGCGGCGGGCGCGCGCACGATCGAGAGGATGGTCTGCTCGTACGTCGCGCACTCGGGGTAGGGGGCGCGGCCGCTGACCATCTCGAAGAGAATGCTGCCGAGCGCCCACACGTCCACGCGCGCGTCGACATCGCGGAGACCGAGCGCCTGCTCCGGCGACATGTACTGCGGCGTGCCGAGGAGCACGCCTGCGCGCGTGAGGGCGCGCGCTCGGTCGTGGCGCTCATGGGTGGTCCGCTCCTTCACCTTGGCGATGCCGAAGTCGAGCACCTTCACCTGCGGCGCGCGCTCGTCCGTGGGCTCGTCCGAGTCGACGAGGAAGACGTTCGCGGGCTTCAGATCGCGGTGCACGATCCCCGCAGCGTGCGTGCGCGCGAGCGCCTTCGCGACGCGGAGCGCAATGGCCACGGCGCGCGCGACCGGGAGACGGCCCTTCTTCAGCACGTCGGCGAGGTCTTCTCCCTTCAACAGCTCCATCACCATGAAGAAGCCGCACTGCGGATCGTCGTCGAGATCGAAGACCGCGACGAGCGCGGGGCTGTCGAGCGAGGCGAGCGCCTCCGCTTCCCGCCGGAGCCGCTCTCGGAGGTTGGGAGAGAGCTGGTGCGCGCGATCGAGCGCCTTGATCGCGACGCGCTTCCCGAGCTTGAGGTTCGTCGCCTCGAAGACCGTGCCCATGCCTCCCGAGCCGATCACGCGGTCGAGTCGGTAGCGGCCGCAGAGCGTCTTGCCGACATAGGCGTTCAGTCCCTCGCCCGCGCGCGCCGGCTTGGGCCGAGAGTCGGGCTTGGTCTGCATGTGCAGCTCGCTGAGGACTTCGAACGCGGGGCGCCACGCAGTCTCGTCGACGCGACGCGTGCGGGTGTCGGGCTTGAACGTGCCCTGCTGCACCTGCTGGAGGATCTGCAGGAGCGTCCCCGGACCGCGCGGCATGTCGTCGATCTCGACGAGCCACATCGGCTCCGTCCAACGGCGCTCGGCTTCGTCGCCCGGATCGTCCGGGAGCGCGCTGCGTCGACGCTGGCTCTGGGGCGCGTCGCCCTCCGGCGGGGGCGGAGGGATCGACGGGATCGTCACCGAGCGAGCCGGGGGCTTCGACTGCTCGAGGCCCTCACTCGCGTCCGGGACCAGCCCGAACACGCGCGTGGCCTCGGTCGCATCGGCGAAGTCGTCGACGTCCTCGAGCGACTGCCAGCGACCGAGACCGTCCGTGGCGCAGACGAGCGCGTTCTTCGGCACCTTGCCGGCGACGATGCCGCGCACCACGAGCGTCGTCGGGAATGGCCCGAGGACCTCTCGCGACTCGGCGCACAGATACCAGTCCACGAATCGGCTCCCTACGAGATGGCGGACGTTTTCCGCGCGGAAAGCTAGCACGACGCGGGCCGTGAGGCCTCGTCAGTCTTCGACGAAGTCGAGGTCCTTGCCGTAGGTCTCGTGGAGCAGGGAGAGCGAGATGAACGCGATGATCAGCGTGATCGCGCCGACCGCGATCGCGCTTCCGCGCAGGCCGAGCGGGCCCTTCAGCGCTCGGAACGCGAGCGTGAGGGGAACCACGGCGCCGCGCACGAAGTTGGGCGCGGTCGTCGTGACGGTCGCGCGGACGTTGGTGCCGAACTGCTCGCTCGCGACGGTGACGAAGACGGCCCAGTAGCCGGTGGCGAACCCGAGGAGCGCGCACACGATGTAGAAGGACGTGAGCGAG